>JAJAPY010000005.1:99535-219237 GCA_020523885.1 Candidatus Liberimonas magnetica
GCGGAATGGCTGGTATAAACACGATAGAAGGGCAGGTGAAGTATCCTGAAGGCGTTACAGGAAGCCCTAAAATTATTGTAAAGGCTTATGATATGTATAACCCGGCCAGTGAATACAAAAAGGAAATTTACGGACTTGGATACTATAAAATAGAGAATGTTCCGGATATACAGAACTGCGTAGTTGAAGCCTTTGTTGACTACAACTGGGACTGGATGGCAAACGCAAGTGAACCAAAAGCAAAATCATCTGCATTTTCAATAGCTTCTTCAAGCGGAGTGGGCGGCAAAGTTACCAAAGACCTTGAACTTGCAAAGCAGGAACTTACAAAAACAAGTATAATAACTACTATAAGAATAAGCGTCACGGATGAAAACAACCCGGAAGCATCTTTAAGCGGTGCGGATGTAATTATGTATGATCCCGGAAATTTTGATGATTGGATGCCGGAAAACGATGTTTTCATTTCAAGCAAGACCACAACCGCATGGAAAGGAACAGGCTACAATAAATATAATGTAGAGTTCCCTTCAGTTACGGTCACGGTGTCACCGGACGGCGGGCCGTGGTATAACTACCAGTTCAAGGTTATAAAGAACGGGTATAAGTTTAACAGTATAGGCCAGTCTTTTTCAAGCTGGGATAACAGCCAGGTTAAAAATATGTATATTTCAATGAAGTCAAAACCTGCAGTTACGGTTTCAAATATTGATATAACACCAGCTTCAAAAGAGATAACCCCGGACAATGACGGCAATGACGACAGGGCAAGCTTCAAGTTTAAATACTCGGTTGCCACAACCCAGCCAAGCTGGGACAACGGCGCTCAGGCAAAACTTATCATAGATACAAACAAGGACGGCAAATACGAGCCGATGAACTGGAGCATATTCGTGTATATAGACGGGAAACAGTTTATTAAGTGGAATGCAATAGATCAAAAACCGGATCCAAACATTTTCATTGACTTTATGAACCCGGATTATACTAAACTGAAAGGCCCGATTTCATGGGAAGAACAGGACAAGTATTCAGCCGGCTATGATGCCACTATGGAATGGTGGATAGATTCCTGGAACCTGAAGTTAGACGGCAATTCAATGTCGCAGGATGTTGAAATGGTCTGGGAAGGCAGGGACAACCGCTGGCAGCCGCTTAAAAACAGCACATACAACTGGAAACTTCAGCTTAACGACCAGAGCGCAAGTGAGGCTAAATTTGGCGTGTTGTACAGCACAACCGGTGTTATAAAAATTAAAACGTCGTCTATAAAAGGCTATGTTATGCAACCCGATGGCACAACTCCTATAGAAGGCGCAAAGGTGAATGCAGGCGGCCCTATGGCGTGGGGAGAAACCTATACCGATTCAACAGGGCTTTTTGAAATCGCGGGCCTTAGGGTTTCAGGCACAAACGAGTTTTACTTTTTGTCAGCAGAAGCTAAAGGGTTTACAAGAAAAGAAATGAACAACCTTGTTATACCTGCTTCAGGGACATTGACGCTAACTGACCCGATAAAGCTTGATGCAGGCGTAAAATTGTCTGGCAACTTGATAATACCCAACCCGCCGAAGAAAGGGAGTTTAAGGGACAACATGGGCAACCAGATATTTGACCTGTGGGGAAGGGTAGAAGTATGGCGCACGGACGGCCCGGGCTGGTACAGTGCTGAAGTAAGGGTGCCTCTATCAAGCGGAACTTTATCTCAGCTGTCAGCTCCGTACGATATATACCTTGAACCAGGCAATTTTTCAATGCAGGTTAATCTGCAGGGTTATGTGTCAAAAACCATAGATATTGAAATAAAGAGCGCTGCAAAAACGCAGGATGTTGAGATGACTAAATCAGCTGTGCTTACCGGCGTGATTAAACTGCCTGTAACTACGCTTGCCGAAGTTACTGCTTTGCAGGAAGAAGCCCAGAAAAAAGGATACTGGGGCGGGTTATGGATGAACATACACGGTGAGTCAAAGGACAGGAAGTTCAGCTGCGGTACTGGCATCAGCTTTGACTTCTTTGAACTGCAGAACTCGACTACTTATGCAAAGAACTTTATGATGGACACGCTTATACCCGGTACAACATATACATTTACAGTAGAATCAAACGGCGTGTTTGCCATGAACCAGTTCACGTTAACTATGCCTAAATCAGGCGTAAAAAACGTCGGAACGATTTCTCTTGGTTACGGCGCAAAACTTACAGGAAGCATAGTAATAGGCGATGTTTTGGGAGAGAAGATAGAAGCCGTTAAATACGGAGGCGGGTATACGTCTATGATGGGTACAACCCCTGTTCAGGGTGTTCCTATCTGGCTTGACATACAGAACACAAACACTTACAGCTACCACGGAACAGAAGTAAGGATTTCTTCTTCAGCTGCAGGCACTTATTCATACGAAATAAGGGGCCTTTCAAGCGGGTGGCACGAAATAGACATGCATGGAATACAGGGTGCTGACATAACGCCGTCGCTTGAGTCAAGAAAGGTCTATGTGTCAACAGTTACAAATACCATGTCCAACCCGGCCATAGCTCCAACTATAACTATAAAAAATCCAACCGGTATTTTAAAAGGAGCTATTACCAACTCATCCGGCAAGGATGTTGACTGGACGAAAGTTGCTGTAACAGTAGTAACTTTAGGGAAAGAGGGAGGCAGCCCTACCCCTCTAAACGTTGAGAGCGACGGCACATTTACAGTAAATGAACTGATGACTACCGACTATATAGTTTGGGGAACCGAGTATGATGTAAAACCCGGCGAAGGTGTCGGCATGTTTGGAGTGCCAAGCGGCAAGGTTTCAACTTTCATGAAACTTGTTGCAACGCAGAGCGGCGGCGCTACCACATATCTTACCGCTGATTTAAAACCTGCGTCAACTATATACCTGAGGTTATACAGCGCTTCACCGGCAACGATTACGGATATAATCGCAAAAACTACAACTTATATGGGCAATTCCGACGGCCAGAATTTCGGCATATCTCGCATACAGTCTATAACCCTGAGGAAGCTTGCCGAGCAGATGGAACAGATGGAATCAGGAAGTTCTAAGGAAAAGGTAATAGTTGACGGTGAAGAAATTGATACACATACGAAAGCAAAAGAAATAGCTTTTGAAGGCATCCTTGTTGAAAGCCTTACAACTGCAAATACGGTTGTATTTAAATTAAACGGGCTTGAAAAAGGCATATATTTTGCCTATCCTATGGTAAATTTCAAGATGATTGACTGGAATGAGCAAGGGAATACAGGATCGAATACGGGTCCGAATACAGGACCAACAGTTACTTCAACAACCGGCGGCTCCGACACCATGGGTGGAACGTATAACTATGGCCCGAGGTATAAGGTTGTAGAATATGCCTATGCCAGCTCGCCTATGGACAAATACATAGTCCTGGATGAGAACACCGAAGAATACGCGGATTTTACACTTGGAGACGGGCTCACATTAAACGGTTCCATAACAAGGCCGTCCGGAAACTACACGTCAGCGCAGACAGTGGAAGTAACCCTCAGGAACGCTGTCACAAACGATGCGATTTATACAAAAACCGTTACATACAGCACAACTACAAGGGTAAACACGCAGTCATATACATTTGATAAGGTAGGGGCAGGCAAGTATATCCTGGTTGCAAAATCTGCGGATTATAAGGTATATACAAAATCCGTAGAGGTAACCAAGGTAACCGGAACAGACACCCTTTCTGCTATCAAGCTTACAAAGGGAGCGACACTTACGGGCCAGATAGTTAATGAAGACGGAACCGGGATTTCTGAAGGCGCATATATTCAGTGCGAAGCCTACCCGTATGTGGAAGGCTCATACATGAATTCCGGCATGTCTAACGTTACCATATCAAGCGAAACAGCTACAAGGGGTGTGTTTACATTCCCGAACCTGCCCGGCGGCACCTACCAGGTGAAAGCCTCAATGACAAGCGGCGCGAAGTTAAACCTGGTTGCAAAAGTGAAAGCCGGAATAACTGTGCCTGATTCAGAAACCACGGTTGATGTGGGCTCATTGATACTTAAAAAAGCCACTTCAATAAAAGGAACGGTGAAAAATACAAGCGGCACACCGCTTTCAAACATCCGTGTTCAGGCATACCCGCTTGATTCGCAGAGGAAAGAAAACAACGAGCTTGAGACAAAGACTGATAAAGACGGCGTGTTCATGATAAAAGGCGTGGACTCAAGCATAAAGAACTGGTCAGTTAAAGTAAATGCCAGAGAAGAAGACCCGACAAAGAGGGCAGAGCTTAAAGTAAACTACGGGACAGCCTTAAGGTTCATAGATGTTACAGCAAAGACGGACCTTGGCACGATATCGTTGTCTGCTTCCAATGCTTCGGTGGCTGGAACGGTAAAGACTCCGGACAATTCGCAGATAACGCTGCCTTTCCCTGTAGAGGGAATAAACAATGCGGATTTCCCAGCGGCTCTTGTCATACTTCAGTCGCAGGAAGACCTTGCTACAGGCGACCCGATGAGCGGCACAAAAGTTATTTCTGCTGGTTCCGGGGAGTTTGTAATAGACGGGGTAGTTTCAGGCAACTATACGCTGAAAATATTTGCAAAGAAGTTTGCCACGTATTCAAGCACAGTGACAGTTAAAGCCGGAATAAACGAACTAGGCGACATTATGCTTGCCAAAGGAGCCACGGTTTCAGGCTCGATACGCACGCAGACAGGAAAGAAGGTATCAAAGAGCGATGCAAGCATGGTAGTAGCTGCAACAAGGGATTTCAAGAAAGTTGTCTTCGGTTCGCTTGCAATAAACCCGACAACGCTTGAAGTGGACAACTACGAGATAGTGGGCCTTGAACCGGGAGTAAACTATTTCCTTGTGCTTGTGGCGCCGCAGACAGGAAAGGTGTATGTTGACCTGAAATCAACGGCAGCTGCAACCAATGCAACATATATTAACCACCCGATAGTGTACAAGAAAATACCTCCGATGTTTGAAGCAAAGGCATTTAAGACAACATTGGCAGGCAGTATCTTAAAAGGCGAGATGACTATACAGGGCCAGACTATCAAGTTTAAAGGGATATTCGACGATTACGATGTAGACCTCTCCCAGATAAGCACGACCCAGACCTACGACATCTATTTCATACTCTCGTTTATCTCGCAGCCTGTAATGGAAGAAACAGCAGGCGCGATAGTTTCAACAACGACAGCGTCAACCGGCGTTTATGTGCCTATGAGCCTTGCTGATTCCCGGAAAGCTCTTTCTATTGCCTATATACCTTCAGCCGCAGATATAACGGCCGGGTATTTTGAGTTGAAGTTCAGCGGCCGGAATTCAGAAGGGTTGGTGGGTAATGATACGTACAAGTTCTACATAGGAGAAGACGGAAGGTCAGAGAAAGTCGTAAACCCGATGATAGGCGGAAATATAGCGCTCGGTGAAGGGGACAGCACCGGTATAGACGTACCGTCCGGAGTGGAGTTTGAAGGCTCGGATAACGATATAGCGATATCAAGCGGAGTAAAGGCTCAGGTTATAAAGGTGTTAAGCGAAACCGTTGTGCTTGCAGGCCCGGGTACAAGGTTTGGGCCGAAGAAGTATGCGCCGCAATGTTTCTCCACGAAACTTGCAAACCCAAGCTCGTATCCGACAGGCGGGACGCTTATGAGCAGTATTTACGACCTGCAGGTCAAGCTTGTGTCAGGGCCGCTTGCAACGATAGCGTCAAACAGCTCGGTAGGCGTTAAGATACAGATATCTTCGGCTGCCCTAAATGTTGCGGACCAGAACGACCTTGGGCTGTATCATTATGATACAGGGACATCTAAATGGGTGCCTGAAGCGACCGGCACAAGTGCGGCAGCTAACATAGACTGGAGCAACCTGCTCTTGAGCATGAACGTAAGCCATTTCTCGAAGTTTGCAGTGTTCTATGTGCCTGGATCAGCCCCTGTAGTGGTATCTTCGAGCACGGTTGCAACCGACCTTTCAAATGTGATATTCTATCCTAACCCGTATAAGTCAGGGGTAACAAGTTATGACGGGGCCGATGGGGTTAAAGATAAGATCAACATAAAGAACCTGACAGCAAGGGCAAAGCTGAAGATCTACAATATAGCAGGAGAACTGGTTGGCGATTATGACAAGAACGATGCGACTTCCGGGACTTTGCAGTGGGATATGATGAACAAAGACGATAAGAAACTGGCAAGCGGGGTGTACATATATTACATTACAAATCCCGATAACAGTGCTCACAAAGCTGTCGGCAAATTTGCTATAATAAAATAAAGAAAACAGCGGATAGCGTTTAGCGTAGAGCGGATAGGAAAGTCAATGACTTTAACTATACGCTAAACGCTATGCGCTCTACGCTAAAAATTATGGGAGGGTTTTATGAAAAAGTTAGCTATGCTGGTGTTGTCGATGTTTTTGTGCACCGCGGTGCTTGAGGCTGCAAAACCCATCAAAGCGGTCATCTCAAAAACTAGGGGCGAGGTTTTGGTAAAAATTGACGACAATTCTGCCTGGAAAAAGGGTTATGAGTCTATGCCGTTAGATGAAAATGCAACCCTTAAAACTAATTGGTGGGGAAATGTAACCCTTACCTTGAACGACGGCAGCAAGATAAGCGTAAAAGGGAACTCCCAGATAAAACTAAATAACCTTGGCGACAGCGACCGCACGGTTGAGCAGCAGAAAGGCAAATCCATTTTCAAGATAAATAAAATGTGGGGAGGCAAGAAGTTCCAGTGCAAAACACCGGTTGCCGTATGTTCTGTCCGCGGCACAGAGTTCGGTGTTGAAGTTGGCGACGACAACTCATCCACCTTTAAGGTGTACAGCGGGCTTGTGGATGTGATGGGTGGAAAAGACACGATAACCTTAAACCCGAATGAGAAGATAGATGTCAAAGAAAATATCCCGATGGGTGCGCCTACAGCTTTCTCTGCAAGCGACAACAAAGAAAAAGGCGAGATTGTAAAATCGGCTATAGCCCAGAACGCGGGCCTTGAAGTCTCTGCAGACATGACAAAGGAAGCGATACAGAAAGCTGCTGCGGACGAAATGCGGCTTGCCGAGTACCAGCAGGGCAAAACCATAGTTGACGCCTTCGGACAGCGTGTAAGGATTCAGGAATACATAGTAAGGACCGCTGTTGACCAGTATAAGCTTGTGGTCTTAAATGAAAGAAATGCAAGATACGATTATTTTACCAACAAACAGACATTTAATACCACTCTTCCTACGGATTTATCGGTTGCAAACAAAGCCTGGAGAGAATGGAATGACGGTGCAAAAACAACCACTCCTTCGTATTACCTGACAGCTAACGAATCAGCGGCATCAAATACCAAGGATATCGTGACTTGGGGTTACACCGGCGGCCATACAACCGGGGCAACCGGTTCAGGAGCTCATTTTTATAACGGCTATTATTTCAAAATAAACGGAAATTCTAAGATAGCCTATAACCCTACGACCGCAGGCGGTACTGCAAACTCAACAAGCGATATTACCTGGTCAGTAGTCGGCACGAATATGGCCCACAGCGCGTTCCTTACCTGGTGGGATGCAAATATTGTTATAGACACTCCTTCCGGAGCAGACAAAATGCATACAAGCATGGATGTTGCAAATTTCGGGAACGGCACTTCTTATAAAGAACAATATTATACGATTACAGACCTTGGCAAGATAGCTTCTTCTTCAGATTATTCAAAGAACGGGGCCTATGCCTATAACCAGGAAATGGTATTATCAGGAAGCGAGTTCACCGGAACAGACGGAAAAATAGATATCTGCGTGGAACCCAAGATATTTCGTGACGCCGGCCTGATAAAATAAACCGTATTCCACCTCGGAGGTGGAACTGGGTAAAATTATGGATAAAAAGTATTCGGCTATTTACGAGAAAAGAGGGAAATGGTATATTGGCTATATAAAAGAATTAGCCGGAGTAAATAGCCAGGGGAAAACCCTTAAAGAAGTTAAAAGGAATTTAAAGGAAGCTTTAAATTTAGTTTTAGACGCAAAAGAAAAGTTGTCTTATGATGACAAAATGCCAGATAAGGTATTTAGAGAATCCATTTTTACCATTGGTAAATGAAAAGGAAAGAGCTGGTTTACTATTTACGGATACATAGTTGCGTACTTTTGAGAGAAGGGAAAAGGCATAGTGTATTTGTAAATTTAAATAATGACAAAGTTTCAACGGTTCCAAGGCACAAAGAGATAAATGATTTTTTGGCAAAAAAGATATGCAGGGATTTAGAAATAAAAGAATTATAAATAAATTTTGCAATTTGATTTTTTCATTTTGCAATAAATTTACGGAGGTAGGAATGAAAAGGTTTTTGAGCATTTTAGCAGCGCTGTGTTTGTTGGTTGGTTCAAGTTACGCGGTTGATGTGGCGCCGGTACTTAACGCGTCTTTGTCCGGCGGGCAGAACACTTTTAAGGGAGATACCAGCAGTTTCAGCGGGAACCTTAACTTAAACATTATCCCGGCGCTGAAATACTCTGACAAGTTTTCGCTTATCCCGATGTATAACCTTGAATACAGGGAAATAAAGCAGGTAAAAGAGCTTGCCGACGGGAACATCCTGTTCCAGAAAGGCTTAAGCCATAACATAGCGATAAAACCTATATGGAGCCTTAAGGGAGACATGAAACTGAGGCTTCGTGCAGGCTATATGATACAGCAGTTAAAGGAAGCAGCAAGCGAAGATTTGTCAAGCGGAGCTTTTAACTACAGCAAGATTACCGCAGGGGCAGAAATAGCAAACGGCGACTCATACAGCGTCGGTATTAATATGTACAGCATCGCATACCCCAACTACGGCGACCTGGTGGCTAAAAACCCGGCTTTTTCCGTTGTCGCGACAAGCGCTCCAGTGCTCGGCAACAACATCCTTGATTTTACAGCGTACGAACTTCTTACTACCAAAAAATTAAATCTCAGCAATTCAGTAATCCTTGACGCCACCCTGGACTATACGATAAAACAGTTCGGCGACCAGAAAACCGCTTCAGATATAAGCACGGTTTCAGGCACAAAGAGAAGCGATAATGCGCTTTTAATAAACCTGTTCCCGTCCATGGCCATAGTGCCCACAGGGCCCACCACAATGTTCGGCGGATTGAGCCTTAACTATGTAAATTATACTTCAAACCAGAATTATGCAGACCCTAAAGGCCCGAAGTTTACGTCCAACTACTATAATTACGGCGAAATAAAAATAGCCCCTATAATAAACCTGGCATTTAATAAAATACCTTTAAAAGTCGGGATAACCTATGAAATGGCCATGAGGAACTATTCCGACAGGCTCACCCAGGACGTTAACGGCAATTATACCGCAGACAAGATGTATATAAACACAACGTATTTAATGGTAACTGCATCTTATCCTGTGCTTGAGAATTTGAACATATTTTTAACTCCGAGCATGCTTACAAGCACGTCAAATATGAAATATGAAAGCGTTTACCAGTATAATTACGATGCATCGAGCATCTTTGCAGGCGTAAATTATTCTTTTGAATAAAAAAGACAGCGTAGAGCGTACAGCGTAGAGCGGATAGTAGAGTCAAAACAAGCTATGATTTTGATTTTTTCTATACGCTAAACGCTATCCGCTATCCGCTAGTTAATGGAGGTAGTAAAATGGTTAGAAAATTTATGTTGTTGATGTTGTCTTTATGTCTTTGTGCAAACCTGGGTTTTAGTGCAAGCCAGGGAACTTCAGGAGCTCAGTTTTTAAAGATTACATCCGCTCCAAGGCCTTCCGGTATGGGCGGTGCATTTACGGCGGTAAGCGGGGATATTAACAGCATAGCTTTTAACCCTGCTGGCCTGGCTTCTCTTGAAAAGAAGGATGCTATCCTTGTGCAGAATAACTGGCTCCAGGATATAACGAACCAGTTCGTGGCATTCGGCCTGCCTATTAAGGATTTCGGGACGCTTGGAATTGCGGTTAATATGCTGACTATTAAAGATATAAAAAAGTATGACAATACCGCAACAGCCCAGGGCACCTACGGCGCTAACGATATGGCTATTACACTCGGCTATGCGAAAGCTGTCAGCGAAAAACTAAGCCTGGGTTTAAATGCCAAGTCCATAAGCTCAAAAATAGACGATCAGACCGCTTCGGCAATGGCAGCAGACGTAGGAACGCTTTATAAAGCGTCTTCAAAGCTTGATTTGGCCCTTGCAGCCCAGAACATAGGCTCAAGCATGAAGTTTATAGCCGAAGGTGACCCGCTTCCTCTTACGATCAAGCTTGGCGGAGCGTATAAACCGTCTGAAAAACTGGTGTTGGCTTTAGATATAAATTCGCCTAACGACAGCGACCTTTATTTTGCCGTAGGCGGAGAATATTCTATATCTGCGGGCGAAAAACTTGTATTTCCTGTAAGAGTCGGCTACCGTACAGGCATGCAGACAGGCGGCCTTTCCGGCCTAGGTACAGGGCTTGGGATAATGTATAACAGTGTTTTTGGAGTGGACCTTGCGTGGAACCCGGGCGGCGACCTTGGCGATGCCATGAAGTTCGGTTTAAGGTTCTGCTTCTAACATAAAAAATAAGCAATTAATATATTAGCAATTTTCTAACCATTAAAATCAGCAGAACTTATTTGGAGGTTCTGCTGATTTTCTTTTATCCCGCAGTTTTAAAAACCACATGTATGCACGTGGGGTTTCGTGAATAGTTTCATTCCTGTCATTGTATGACATTTCCGTAAAAAACGGAAGCCATTTTTTGGGGCATTTGCCCCGCTTTTGTGACTAAAATCACCTTTTTGCCAGTTCCGACACAAATTTAGCTGGTATTTCAATAATTTTGTAGTTTTTTCTATATAATCATTGACTATTATATCGTTATCAGTTATATAAGTATTGTCTGCAAACTACGTTAATTATTCAAAAGACATAGATTGATCGTTTAAATCTTAAAAAAATGCAGTATTTTAAATGGAGGGGTTATGTTTAGAAAATTTTTATTTGTTCTAACATTATGTGCGCTTGGGTTTATGATTACACCAGGGGCTTTTGCCGCAGGGCACATTGATGGTTACCTTTCCTATAATGGTTCAGCTGTAGGAAACTGGATAGTATGGCTTTCAACAAGCGATGGCTCAGGCGGCGGCGCTGTGCCCAGGTCAAGGGGGACAAGCGGTGATTTCTGTATACAAGTCCTAACCCCAGGCACGACCTGGTATCAGTTTAATTTTGTCGGCACTATTTTTGATAATTATTATGTTCACGCAATGATAGATGACCCTGCGAAAGCCCATGATTACTCTTCCGGAAGTTTTCCAGGCTGGGCTACGACTATAGTAGCATGCAAAGACCCCGGCGAACCAACCGGCAAAACAAGCGGGACGTACTATACAGGGAATGACTATGGAGTAAGCTATGGAGGCAACCCGGTATATGTCGCTATCGTTGACCCTGAAGCCCCTAACGTGCCGCCAACGACAGGGCTTACAGCTCCAGCTTCCGGCGCGTCATTGAATGGAGACAGCGCTTCCAGCGCTATAACGATAACAGGGACTGCCTCAGACACCGACGGCTCAATAGCGAAAGTAAATTTTTATGTACAACAGAGCTGGTCGCCGAACTTTATTCTCATCTCTTCCGGTATATATAGCACAGGGGTTTATATAAATTATAATAATAATCAATATTGGAAGATATACAACGACAACAATGTAGCAAGCGATGCCGGCGCAAAACTGTATATGACTGCGCAAGACGACGACGGCGCTATCAGCACCTCTACCCCGAGAGCAATAAAAATATTAAAACAGAACACGCCAAAAACTATAACCATAGTAAAACCTAATCAATGGGCGGCGGTTACAGGCAATGTAATGATTAACGCAACGATACAAGGCGCGGGTAGAGCGGATGAAACATCGGATTTTAGGGTATATATAAGCACGATACCAGGCTATCTAGGTGTTAACTCGATTGCCGGCACGGCAAACGATAGTGTCACTTACTCTACTTTTACCTGGAACTCTATGGGACTTCAAACAGGGACAACCGCGTACATCCGGGTAAAAACCCATTTGGATGCAAGCGGTACCCTCTACTATTATTCAAATATAACCACCGTGACCGTCAACCATGCAAACCAGAACCCGACTTGCGGGCTTGTGCTTCCTGGTTCTAATTTATACGGTATGGCTGTGATAAGCGGTACAGCAAATGATTTTGAGATGCAGCTGAAAAACTGGATTTTTTATGTTGACGGGAGTTTGACGGCACAGGGCAACCTAAATCCGGGCGAAAATTGGCCGTACCCGGGGTTTTCTATAACTTTTAATACGGATAATTTAACCAACGGAAGCCATAACTTAAAGTTTGTCGTGTATGATCAGATAAACAGTTCAGGTACTTATAACATAAGTAAAACTGTCAACAATACGACTCCAAAAGTTTTTATAATAACTCCGTCAAGCGGAGCCGCTGTTTCGGGTATTGTGACCATATCAGGAACTGCCCAGGACAGGAACGGAGGTTCTTTGCAATCCGCTGAACTGTATCTGACCTCTTCAGGAGGCAGTTATATTGCTTCAAAAACCATGTCGGGAAACTCTTTTCAGTTTATATGGTATTCAACAGGAACGGCAAATAACACTAACAAGCCTATCAGGGTGCGTGTTTATGACAACGAAGGGGGCGGGTTCGGCGAAAAACTCATTTATGTCAATCTTTACAATGCCCCTAATAATGTGCCTGTTGTAACCATATCAACTCCTATCGCAGGAGGGCATGTTGTTAATCCTATGATAGTTAAAGGCACTGCGGTAGACAGCGACAGCAATATCACAAGCATTGAGTTCCGGGTAGGCGACTCTTTACTTCAAACTATATACATGTCCACAAAGACCGTTGTTTTTAACGAAAGTATAAATATAGCAACAATACAGGCAGGCAACCGTGTACTTTACGTCCGGGCATATCAACAAGGAGGCGGGTACGGGGTAGCTAGTCAGGGTATTAATGTACCTCTTGTCAGTACAGCGCCAGCTGCCTGCGGAATAGTTTATCCTACAAACGGATTAAATATTACGGGGCCTGTAACCATAATGGGAACGGCTACCGGTGAGACGTCCTATTCTGGAGTTAAGGTATATGTAAGCAACTATTCTAATTTTTCTTCATCAACGGTTTTCTATATGTCTTCCCAGGGAAGCGGGGCTTATGCTAGTGTGGCTCAATGGTCGCCTACGGGAAACGGCACCAGATACTTTAAGATGATATCCAATACAGGAATTGAATCGCCGGTTGTATCGGTACTGGCAAACGGCGGGCCTTCGGCAAAGATCACTTATCCTACAAACGATACCATAATTAGCGGCCTTATAACGATAAGCGGGACAGCGGCTGCGGACACTATTTATAGCGTGCAGCTAAAAATAGCTGATAACAACCTGTTTACCAGCGGGCTTGTTACTAAGACTATGACGTTTTCAGGCGGGTTTTATACAACTAACTGGACTCCGACTACAAGCGGTTTTAAATACATGAAGATGCTGGCAAGCATAAGCGGCACATCAACGCAGGTAGAGTCTCCTGTTGTAAACCCGACAGTAAATTTTAGCGGAACAGTCGGGCCTACGGCAAAGATAGTTTATCCAGCTATAGACCAGGTTATAACCGCGGCGACTACTATAAGCGGCACAGCATACGGCGGAACTGTCAGCGGCACGCCGCAGGTGATAGTCGGAGCTGACTCAAGCTTTACACAGAACAGCGGCTGGATGAACATGCAGGTTTCAAGCGGATGTTATTTCTGGAACTGGCCTGCACTTGAAAATGGGGTAAGGTATATTAAAATGAAGGCGACTATAAACGGGACATTTGTTGAATCCAGCATGACTAATGTAACCGTGAACAATGGCAGCGGAGTAACTCCGCCGACAAGTTCGATTACATATCCGTTTAACAATACTACAATACTCGGCCTGGTAACTGTCTCAGGCACTTGTACGGGCACTAATGTTGATTTTATAAGGCTGTTGGTAAGCAATAATTTTAACGGCAATTATCCTGTAGAAATAGTGCCGAACGAGGCGATACAGGCAACAAACAACTCGACCCTCTATACGTTCAACTGGACTCCTACCGGAGACGGGCCCAGGTACCTGAGGATGAGGGTGCGTTCAAACGGGACTGATTTCCAGTCTGCGCTCCCGGCCCAGGTTACCGTAAGCGGAAGCGGTACAATGACTGACGGGAACAAGATAGAAGGCAATATTTATTATAACGTATTCCCGAAAATATCCGGCATTTTCCGTTTGATAATATCTACTTCGTCGAATATTAATGACAGGGGCGCATACAAGAAAAACGAGCCGAGATATGACTGGGCATCGCCTTACACATATTTTTATCATTATACAGTTACAGATGTATCGCCGGCAGGTTACTATTATATCCATGCTTTAATGGATTGTGACAGCGACGGAATATATGATGCCGGCACAGAGCCTCATGCTTCAGCTGATTCCAGTGTACAGGTTACCAACACGCTTAAAGGTGTGAAGGATTTATACATAGAAAACCCTCCTGCAGTCTCATATGTTAAGATTCATGAACCAAAAGCAGGGACAAGTGTTTTCGGCCAGGTAAATGTTAACATCGAGGCATTTAAAACAGGCGATACAATAAACAAAGTTGAGTTTTATGTTGACGGAACAAAGGTGCCATACAGCGATATTTACAACACCTGGGTCTATGACCCGTTCTGGGCGAACTGGCAGTGGAACACATCACAATTAACCGCAGGGACTCATGTCGTAAGCTGTAAAGCAACCACGTACACACAGGGAAGTATAATCATCAGTTCGGTTAGCGTGAATGTAAGCGCAACGCTGTTAAAGAAACTGAGCGGAAATGTAATGTACAACGGCAACAACCCGGGTAATGTTAGAATTGAAGCATTTATGGGCACTACTAAAGACAATAAAGGCCCTGTTGTTGCAAACGCAAGTATCCCGGGCCCGCAATATTTCAGTTTGACCGTGCCCACAACAGGGTCCTATTACCTGCAGGCTTTTAAGGATGTAAACGACAACGGCTCATACGATACAGGCGAGCCGGTTTCTACTTACAGCGGCCCCTGGGTGTTGGCAGGAAGCTTGAATGAAAAGGGAGGAATAATCCTTGATTTATTTGACACTACTTCGGGCGGTATATCTAAGATAGAAGGGAACATAAACTATCCGGGGTTCCGCGCTTCAAAAGACCTTCATATCGTGCTTTCTACAGGCGCAGGGCTTGGCCAGCAGGGGTATGATTTTGTAAGAGAGATCATGCTCTGGGACCCGCCTTTCCCGGCCTGGTATTCATTCTCGAACCTTCCGGCTGACAACTATTATATAACGGCTTATATGGAGAAAAACGGCATAGCGGGCTATCAACAGGGAGAACCGGTGGGCGGTTACGGGATGACAGTTTCAACAATGCCTCCGGTTGTTATAGCTCTGGTTGACCAGGAACAGAAGTACCTGGACAATTTCAATATCATGAATCCGGGATACAATGTTGATTCCACAGGCCAGGTTTATAAAGCTCCTGTCCCCGGCACAGGCGGGACAACCGGTCCTATCGGCGGGGTTCCTGCCCCTGCGCAGTCAATAAACTCTGTTTACGGGCATATAAAGTCGTCCGAGACTATAAGCACCAACGCAAAGGTTATTGTAAGAGTGTACGACGAATTTAACCCCGGGCAGAATTATCAGAGAGAGGTTTTTGGGCTTGGTTTTTACAAGATAGAGAATATTCCCGATATTTCAAACTGCAGGGTAGAAGCTTTTGTTGATTATAACTTTAACTTTAACGCTGATGCCACGGAACCGAAAGCGAAACTGGAGAGCTTTTCTTTAATGGCGGCCAGCGGGACAGCGGCTTCTGTTGAAAAGAACCTTTTCCTTGCAGTTGGGAAAGTGGAAAAAAGCGCAATGACCGTTACAATAAGGGGCAAGATACAGAAAAACAATGGTGAGCCTTTGGGCGATGCGACAGTCCGCATGTACGATACGGGCGGGTTTGACGATTTTATGATGGAAAATGATGTTTTAAAATCAACAAAAACAACCAACTCATCCTGGTCGCGCGACAGCCAGAACAACACCTACAACGTTGAGCTTACGTCCGTAACCGTTTATAAGTCCATAGACCCTCTGTCCGGGCCTTTCTACTGGTACGAATTTAAAGTCAGCGCAAGCGGGTATAAGGTAGCAATGCAGAGAGAAAACTTTTCCGGCACAAGCGGCCAGGTAAAATATATCAATATAACTGTGGAGACAAAACCGACAATTACCTGCAGCAGCCTCATTATTACTCCGGCATCCAAAGAAATATCTCCGGACAATGACGGGACAGATGACAGGGCAACGTTTAAATTCAAATACTCGGTGGCGACATCTATAAAGAACTGGGAAAACGGGGCACAGGCAAAACTTATAATAGATACGGACAATAACGGGCAGTATAGCCCCATGAACTGGGGTATTTTTGTAAATATCGACGGCAAAGAGTTTATTAAGTGGGACTCTGCTGCAGGCAGGCCTGATCCTTCCATATTTATTGATTTCATGGACCCGGATTATGATAAATTGAAAGGGCCTGTTACCTGGGAAGAAAAAGACAAGTACTCGTCAGGTTTTGACTCTACCATGGACTGGTGGATAGACTCCTGGAGTTTAAAACCCGAAGGCGATGCTTTAACGGCTAACGTTGAAATGGTGTGGGAAGGAAGGGACAACCGCTGGCAGCCGCTTAAAAACGGCACATATAAATGGAAACTGGTTCTTGACGACCCCGGTCAGTTCGATGAAACAGACGGGGTAATATTCAGCACTACCGGCACGATAACAATTAAAGGAGCTTCGATTAAAGGCCAGGTAAAAGCAAAGGACGCCAATGGCAATTTAATACCTGTTGAAGGAGCCAAAGTTAATGCCGGCGGGCCTAATGCCTGGGGAGAGGTATTTACTTCTTCTGCAGGAGTGTTTGAAGTATCAGGCTTGAGAGTATCCGGGCCTAACGAATACTATTACTTATCGGTAGATGCCAAAGGATATGTAAGGCAGGAGTTTATGAACCTTCAGATACTTGCATCCGGCACTCTTGATATTAAGGACCCGGTAATACTTGAGTCAGGGGTTAAGGTTTCAGGAAATTTAACTATTCCAAACCCGCCCAAAAAAGGTACGTTAAGGGATAATATGGGCAATCAGATATTTGACCTATGGGGCAGGATCGAGGCCTGGAGAACGGACGGCCCTGGCTGGTACAGCGCTGAAGTAAGAATCCCATTGTCTACAGCTACGCTGGCACAGATAACAGCGCCTTACGAATTATACCTTGAGCCCGGCAACTTCAATATGCAGGTAACTGTTCCGGGTTATGTGTCACAAACCATTGATGTGGCTATGGGCAATTCCGTAAAAACACAGGATATTTCGCTTAGTAAATCAGCTGTCCTTGCAGGCCAGATAAAACTTCCTGTGGGAACAAGTGCAGAACTTGCCGCGTTACAGGAAGAAGCGCAGAAGAAAGGGTTCTGGAACAGCATCTGGGTAAATATTCACGGCGAATCAAAAGATAAGAAAAGCAATGTAAATAACGGAGTAAACTTTGCGTTCTTTGAACTGCAAAACTCAACTACCTATGCAAAAGAGTTCAGGATAGATACGCTGATTCCAGGGACTACCTATACATTTACGGTAGATACAATGGGCATGTTTGCCATGCAGCAGTTCAGTGTTGTCATGCCTAAAACAGGCGGGAAAAATGTTGGCAATATTATCCTCAGTTACGGAGCAAAGATGAAAGGGAAGGTAATAGTAGCCGATGCCCTGGGCAACAGGATAGAATCAGCTAATTTTGGCGGGTATATGTCGATGATAGGGACAACAACGCCCAAAGGTGTCCCGATATACCTGGATATAAGGAACACCCAGACTTACAGCTACCATCATATGGAAGTTTTTATATCCTCTACAGCTGCCGGAACGTATGATTATGAAATCAGGGGCTTATCGAGCGGCTGGCACGAGATAGAAATAAACGGGCTTGGCGGCGTTGATATAGTGCCCGCGATAGAGTCAAGAAAGGTCTTTGTTTCGACCGGCACCAGCAAAAATCCCGAGGGAAACACTGTTACAGCTGCGTCTTGCCCGGACATTACTTTGAAAAAACCGTCCGGGATCTTAAGAGGAGCGATTACTAACTCCACAGGCAGGAACATTGACTGGTCAAAAGTGGCTGTGTCTGTTTCTAACATGGGAGGAGACGGCGGAGAGGCTTCTGACATAGTAGGAGTAGAAAATGACGGGACATTTACGATAAATAACCTGATTACAACGGATATGGTTATTTTTGGCACCGAGTATGACGTAAAACCCGGTGAAGCAGGCTCAAAAGGCGGCCAGTTCGGCAGCCCGTCAGGCCGGGCATCTACGTTTTTAAAAACAATAAAAACCCAGAGCGGCGGGACCACAACGTATTTTACAGCTGAACTGAAACCTGCTTCAACGATATATGTAAGGATAAATGCTTCGACGGATACCATTAAGTATATAATCGCTAAAACAACCGGTTATATCTATACCGGAAGCGGTTCAGTTCCTCATATAACGCGCATTCAGCCTTTAACCTTAAGAAAACTGGGTGAAGAGCTGGAAAGATCGTATTATGGCGGCAAAGAAATTGCAGACGACATAGATCAGAGGAAAGGGCCCGGCGCAAAGGAAGTTGCTTTCACAGGAGAATATGTCCCGGGGCTTAGCTCAGACACCACGGCTGTTTTTAAACTTTGCGGGCTTGAAAAAGGCATATATTTCGCCTATCCGCTTGTAAACTATAAAATGTATATAGGCGCAACAGGAGTTAACGGCCAGAGGCCGCCGCTTCTGGAATACAAATACGCGAGCTTTCCCCTGGATAAATATATTGTTTTAGGTGAAAACGAAGAAAAATACGCGGATTTTGTTTTAGGAAGCGGAGTAACCTTAAACGGTTCTATAACAAGGCCGTCCGGTAACTATGCTTCTGCACAAACCATCGATCTCAGCTTAAGAAACCCGTCTTCCAACGATAAGGTTTACTCAAAGACGGTAACGTTTTCCACCTCTACAAGGGTAAACACGCAGTCGTTTGCCTTTGAAAAGGTATCTGCGGGCAAATACATACTGGTGGTAAAGTCCGCGGACTACAAGATATACACGAAATCAATCGAGATAACAAATGTCGGAGGCAGTGAGGCCCTGGCCGCGATAAAACTTGCCAAAGGAGCAACCCTTACCGGCAGGATAGTAAACGAAGACGGAACGGGAATTTCTGACGGCGTGTTTGTGAGCTGTGAGGCTTATCCCTATGTTGAAGGCTCCTACATGGACTCCAACATGGCAAACGTTACTGTGTCAAGCGATACGGCAACGCGCGGAGTCTTTACGTTCCCGAACCTGCCCGGCGGCACATACCTGGCCAAAGCGTCTTTAAACTCCAGCGCCAGGACCAACCTTGTTGCGAAAATAAAAGCCGGTATAACCGTGCCTGACTCAGAAACGGTTCTTGACGCGGGATCGCTTATACTTAAGAAAGCAACGTCAATAAAAGGCATAGTAAAAGAATCAAACGGCAAGCCGCTGGCCAACATGAGAGTTCAGGCATACCCGGTTGATTCCCAGAGAAAAGAAAATAACGAGCTGGAAACAAAAACCGACAAGGACGGCGTGTTCGTAGTAAAAGGCGTTGACCCTGCCATAAAGAACTGGGCTGTAAAGATAAACGTAAGGGAAGACGATACCACGAAAAAAGCGGAAAGCTCGGTTAACTACGGGACAGCTTTGAGGTTTGTAGATGTGGCGGCGAAGAACGACCTGGGCACTGTTACGCTTTCAGTGGCAAACGCGCTTCTTACAGGAACGGTAAAAACGCCGGACAATTCCCAGCTTACCCTTCCGTTCCCTGTTGAAGGTATAAACGATGCTGATTACCCTGCAGCGCTGGTTATTTTGCAGTCTCAGGATGACCTGGCGACAGGCGACCCGATGAGCGGCGCAAAAGTTATTTCCACGGGTTCAGGCGAGTTTGCCCTGGACGGACTGGTAGCGGGCAGATACAACTTAAAGGTATTTGCCAAGAAGTTTGCGACCTATACAAGCACTATCACAATTAAAAGCGGAGAAAACAAAACCGGGGATATCGTTCTTGCGCAGGGCGCTTCCGTTTCAGGTTCTATCCGCACGCAGGCGGGAAAGAAGATATCCAGGAGCGATGCAAGCATAGTAGTAGCCGCAACAAGGGATTTCAAGAAGGTTGTTTTCGGCTCATTGGCTGTTAACCCGACAACGCTTGAAGTGGACAGCTACGAGATAGTGGGCCTTGAGCCCGGGGTAAATTATTTCCTTGTTCTTGTGGCTCCGCAGACAGGCAAGGTATATGTTGACCTCAAATCTACCGCGGCCGCCACCAGCACAACGTACATAAACCACCCGATACTGTATAAGAAAATATCGCCTACGTTTGAGGCAAAGGCCTTTAAGACAACGCTTGCAGGAAGTATCCTGAAAGGCGAAATGAATATACAAGGACAGACAATAATTTTTAAAGGTCTTTTTGATGATTACGATGTAGATATGTCCGCGATAGATATCAATCAGGTATATAATGTGTACCTTATTCTGTCATTTATCTCGCAGCCTGTTATGGAAGACGATGTAAGGGCTATCGTGTCTACAACTACGGCGTCAAGCGGCGTTTTTGTTCCTATGAGCCTCGCTGATTCCAGGAAAGCCTTGTCCATAGCCTATATCCCTTCAGCTGCTGATATAACAAGAGGGTATTTTGAACTGCAGTTTAGCGGCCGCAATTCAGAAGGGCTCGTGGGAAGCGACAATTACAAGTTTTATGTAGGCGAAGACGGCCGGAGCGAGAAGGTAGTTAACCCGATGGTAGGCGGAAACATAGCGCTGGGTGAGGGAGACGGTACCGGTATAGACATACAGTCCGGTGTGGAGTTTGAAGGCTCAGATAACGACATAGCGATATCAAGCGGAGTAAAGATGCAGGTTATCAAAGTGCAGAACGAAACCGTAGTGCTTGCCGGGCCCGGGACAAGGTTTGCTCCGAAAAGGTATGCACCGCAGTGTTTTTCGACAAAACTGCCTGCCCCGAGCTCGTATCCGGCAGACGGAACGCTTATGAGCAGCATCTACGATCTGCAGGTAAAATTAGTCTCAGGGCCGCTTGCAACGATAGCGTCTAACAGCTCGGTAGGAATAAAAGTGCAGATATCGTCAGCGGCACTTAGCATACCCCTGGACAAACAGGACGATTTAGGACTCTTCCACTATGATACAGGAACAACCAAATGGGTAAAAGAAATAACAGGGCCTCTTGGTTCGCTCGTGGACTGGGGCAACCTGCTCTTAAGCGTGAACGTGAACCACTTCTCAAAGTTTGCCGTGTTCTATGTGCCGAGCGCCCCGGTTATAGTTCCGTCTACAGGAACGACCGTAGCCGCCGACCTTTCAAACGTGATAGTTTACCCCAACCCGTATAAGTACGGTGTGACAAATTACGACGGAGCCGACAGCGTCAAGGACAAGATAAACATCAAGAACCTGACAGCCCGGGCAAAGATAAAGCTCTACAACATAGCCGGCGAGCTTGTAAACGATTATGAAAAAGACGATGCGACCTCCGGCACGTTGCAATGGGACATGAAAAATAAGGACGGTAACAAGCTTGCAAGCGGTGTTTATATCTATTACATAACAAACCCGGATAACAGCACACACAAAGCTGTCGGTAAGTTTTCGATAATTAAATAAAACAGCCTACAGCGTATAGCGTTTAGGAAAGGCAGGGTCTATAACTATCCGTTGAACGCTATTAGCACGTTCGTTTTCACGTTCGTTTTCACGTTTGATAAATAGATGAGTTTTTTATATAATAAAAAAGAAATGGAAAATTCTAAACTCTGAATTCTATATAGACATAAAACTCGAAAATTAAAACCTAAATCGGGTTTATTTTTTTGCCTTATATTTAATATTTTAGGTTTAGGATTTTAAGGAGTATTTAGATATGGAAAAAAAGAAGATCATAAGCCTTGCTATTTCTTCGGGAGTCGGTTTGTTTGTTTTGTTTTTGTGGATGTTCAGTGCCCTGGATATGTGGGAAAATAAGATAACCAACAGCCATTTTACCCGCAGGGGGCTTGTTGAGCCTTCAGATAAAATAGCTATTGTGGCAGTAGATGAGGAATCAATAAATAAGCTTGGCCGCTGGCCGTGGGCAAGAAGCGTTCACGCAAACCTTATAAATAAATTAACAGCCCTGGGCGCCAAAGCGATAGTCTTCGATGTTCTGTTTACTGAAGCCGATAAAGAAAAACCCCTGGCTGACGAACAATTGGGAAAAGCTGCCAAGAAATCCGGCAAGGTGGTGTTCGGATGTTTTTTTCAGACAGACCAGTCAGGCGCGCCGGTAAAGTCTTTGGAACCGATAGAAAGCATAAAAAAGGACACGCGTACCGGGTTCGTAAATATATTTACTGAGCTTGACGGAGTAAACCGCAAAGTTTCGCTTGTGATGGATTTTGAAAACGATAAAATACCTTCTCTTAGCCTGGCGGGCTTGTCGTTATACCTTAACCAAAAACCCGAAGATATAATAAAGGAACGTAAAATCGCAGTTGACGAATTCAACGAAATGATAGTCAATTTTTCAGGCGGGTATGAGTCCTTCCCGTACTATTCCTTTTCAAAGGTCTTGAACGGAGAGATACCTGCCGAAAAGATAAAAGACAAAATAATACTGGTCGGCGGCACAGCTGCAGGGCTTTTTGATTTTAAAGCCATACCTTTTGTCCCTATTTTCCCGGGAGTGGAGATACATGCAAACGCAATGTCGAATATATTGCTTAATAATTACCTGAGACAATGGCCCGGGATCTGTACTTTTATACTTATTATTATTTTTGCACTCCTCTCGGGAATGGTTTTCGGCCAGTTTGCCCCCTGGAAAGGAGGGGTTACAACAGTTATCGTATTCATCGGGTATTTTGTATTCACTTATTATATGTTTAAGATCAAATATGTGCTTGCCGAATTCGTGGCCCCTGCTGCAAGCTTGTCTTTAAGCTATGTCGGGGTGTTGTTTTACAGGTTTATGACTGAAGAAAAAGAGAAACGCTGGATAAAGAAAAGTTTCAGCACTTATTTAAACCCGCATGTGCTTGAGGAAATAATCAAGGACCCGGCTTCTCTTAAACTCGGCGGGCAAAAACAAAACCTTTCAATCCTGTTTTCGGATATAAGAGGTTTTACCACTATTTCCGAAAGCCTCTCGCCGGAAGGCGTAGTGGAGCTTCTTAATGAATACTTAACAAAAATGGTGGAAGTGGTTTTTCGGCATGAAGGGACGCTCGATAAATTCATCGGAGACGCTGTTATGGCTTTTTGGGGAGCTCCGATCCCGCAAAAAGACCATGCCCGCAAAGCCGTGATGTGCGGTATAGAAATGGTCGAAGAACTGGAAAAACTTCAGGCAAAATGGCAGGCTGAAGGAAAAACCATTATTAAGATAGGAGTTGGAATTAATTCAGGCAATGTAATTGTAGGCAACATGGGGTCTATGGAGAGGATGGACTATACCGTAATCGGAGATGACGTTAATCTGGCTAGCAGGCTGGAAAGTTTAAACAAAGAATACAAAACTGTAATGATTATTTCAGAAGAAACATACAAACAGGTAGAGGATTTAGTGGAAGCAAAGCCCTTGGGCGGAGTAAAGGTTAAAGGCAAAGCAAAGGCCGTAAATATTTATGGTGTATTTGGCAGGAAAGGCGCGCCAAAAGAAATCTTTGAGCTCCATCTTGATGAAAACATAAAAAAAGCCTATGCATCGACAAAAGAGCCGCCTAAAGAGAAAGAAAAAGAAAACAAGAAATTTAACCCTGATGAAAGAATGGAGTTCCCTAAAAAATAGACTACAGACTACAGACCACAGACTAAAGACTTAATGCTTGCTAAATAATGTTTTCTTTAGTCTGTAGTCTTTAGTCAAAAGTCTGATAATAAATTATGATTATTTTCTGGCGTTTAATTCTAGCCCATCTGCTGACGGATTTTACCCTGCAGACGAATTTTATTGCTAAATGGAAGCGGGAAACCGTTTGGGGGTGTATAGCACATTCTCTGGTTTTCATGATATCTGCCGGCATACTTTGTTATGAGTATTTAACGGCCACCTGGGTAACGATAGGGCCAAACATAATAATCTACGGCTGGATGGCGATACTTTTTCTAACCATATTCCATTTTTTTGAAGACCAGTGGCGTATCTGGACGATACAAAAATTAGACTCGCCGGATTCATTCCCTTTCTTTCTCTGGGATCAGTTCATCCATGTTATTTTTATCTTTGTCCTGTTTCCGCAAAACGGAGGGTTGTTCCCTGAAAAATGGGTGCTCTTATTGATCCTTTTTATCCTGACCACGCACTTTACAACGATCTTTATTTATTATTTTGAAAAAGGCATCTACGGGCAGGCCCAAATCCCTCTGGGCAGAAAATATATTTCCATGACGGCAAGGCTGGTCATTGCGATGACGCTCCTTCTGCCGGGTAAATGGGCATTGAGTTTTATCGTGATCTTCCTGGCAGATGAGATCTACCACCGTTTAACAAATAAACAAGAATTTACAAGGGTAAACTGGATGATAGGGAATTTATTGGCTGTTATTTTTGGGCTTATCGCACGGTACGTATATTATTAGAATATCTAAAATTAGCATAGGCCATATTAAACCCCCTGGCCCATAGCCTTTTTAGTATTAAATTAATCCATTCTAAATTATTCTATAGAGCAAAACCGCCAGAACTTCTTTCCATTATTATTTTTTATATGAGCCTGAAGAAAATAATAAAACTATTGACATTGTAACTAAACGTATGTATAATTATACTACCGTATAGTTATAATGTTTAAGGAGGGCTCTATGACCAGGCCTTCAGGCAATGTTGACAAAAAGCTTTTGGAAGCCGCAAAGGAACTTCTTCCTAAAACCGGGTTTACTAATCTGTCCGTTAGGATGGTAACCAAGAGGGCAGGTGTGAACCTCGGGATGTTCAACTATCATTTCAAAACAAAAGAAGCATTTATAGAAAAACTTTTGACAGAGACATACGAAGAATTTTTTAAAAAGTTCACCCTCGAAGCTCAGACAGGAAAAACCTCTCTGGAACAGTTCAAAAATGCTATATTTGCCGTTGCGGTCTTTGCAAGAGATAACCGCCACATGATAGCAATGCTCATAGAAGATGTGCTTCTTGGGAACGCAAAGATAGTTGAATTTATCAGGCAAAACATGACAAAACACGTGGTTATTTTAGTTAAGCTTCTGCGAAAATGCCAAAAAGACGGTTATCTGGTAAAAATACCTTTATTTAATATCCTGCCCCTAATTGCTGCATCAATAATAG
The DNA here is from genome assembly GCA_020523885.1 of Candidatus Liberimonas magnetica. Classification (NCBI taxonomy): domain Bacteria; kingdom Pseudomonadati; phylum Elusimicrobiota; class Endomicrobiia; order Endomicrobiales; genus Candidatus Liberimonas; species Candidatus Liberimonas magnetica. Next base: position 125,048 of record JAJAPY010000005.1, read on the forward strand.
GGCCGAATGTCATAATACGCCTTGCAGAAAAACATATTGCTACGAACCTTAAATTGAAATTTATGGTAAAACTTATAAGTACCCAGATACTTTCGGATAAAGCTATAAACCAGAGGCTGAAAGTTGTGTTTAAAGGGCTTGCTCCGGGGGGTGCGGAATGAAGAAAATGTTTGTGTTATTACCGCTCCTTTTATCTTTTACGCTTTGGGCAAATGAAGGCAGAGTCTTTAAATTCAGCTATGACGACATGGAAAATAAATCGCTTGAAAGCTCTGCTAAGCTTAAAGCTTTGAACTATGATTTTGAAGCTTTTAACGAAAAAGCCAAACAACAAAAATCTTTTCTTATGCCTGCTCTTACGCTTGACGGTTATTACAAATATAATACAATTGTCCCTGAGATCGATATGGCTGCCGGGCCTGCTGCAATAACAAAAAAATTGGGAGATAACCAGAACTATTCTTTCGGCCCCTCCCTTTCCTGGGTAGTGTGGGATAAAGGCGCTTCTAAGAACGGCTGGCACTCGTTTGAAGCCGGCGCCAGTGCCAGGCAATATGAATTTGAAGGCGCTTCAAGGCAGCTGAAACTTGCCTGTGCAAAAATGTATTTTCAGCTCAGTCTTTGTTCAGAGCAGGTCATGCTGTTAAATGATTCTCTTATACTGGCACAGAAACAGTACAGCGATATTCTTCTTAATGTAAAAGCAGGGAATAAAAGCAGGAAAGACGAGCTTTCTTCGCACACTGAAGTCCTTTCCCGCACAAGGCAGCTTGAACAGGCAAAAACCGATTTCTCAACTGCTTTAAGACAGATAGCTTCACTTTCAAGTATAACTCTTTCAACAGGCACATTTTTACCTGATACTATTATGCATGATCAAAGAAATGCTGAAAATTATTTATACCTTGATACTCTTGACGCACTCATTTTAAAATTTAAGAATTACTCTGAAGCCACCTTCTGGGAAAAAAGCCCGGACCTGGAGGTTTTTGACGAGTTAGCAAGTTCAGCAAAGTATGCTCAGGAATCCGCGAACTCCGGATTGTGGCCCCGGCTTTCATTTTCTGCGCGTTCAAGCATTGATTATCCCAACGGCCCGAAAATAGAGTCTTTTAACCAGACTTCAGCGGGAGCGAACTTTTCCATGCCTATTTTTGAAGCTGGAAAAACAAAGGCAAAAGCAAAAGAGTATGAATACACATGTAAATCAAGCATAGAAAAGAAAAAACAGAAAGAAAAAGACCTGGCAGAGCTCTGGCAGGAGACAAAAGATATAATTGCCGGGCTTTTGAAACAGTATAAAATTAACGAAGAAATGATAAATGAAGCCCAGGAACTTGCTTCGATTGTCTATAAATCCTACAGCGCAGGCAGCACAACCTACCTTGAGGTAGAAAATGCCAATTTCCGCTTACTCGAAGCAAAGATGCAGCAGGTAAAAACAAAAGTTCAGCTTCTGATGCATTATGCAGTTATGCGAAGCCTGGCAAAATAGAAAAAACAAAATCCGAATCTCGAATTTCGAAAAAATATTAAATAAGCAAACGGAAAACAACAAAAAATATAAATTCAAGCAATGAAGTTTTTGGTATTTGAATATTTGATATTGCAGTTTTTTTCGGATTTCGAGATTGCCTATTCGAAATTATTCTAATATGGGAGCTAAGTATGAAAAAGAAACTTATTCCGCTGGCAGCTGTCATAATTATCGCGGTTATTGCTGTTGTTATCAGCATTAACAGGCACAGGGATTTTTTGTATGCCGGGACAATTGAAGCCACAGAACTGGATATATCGTCGAGGCTTTCAGGTGTTATTGATACGCTTGCCGTACGTGAAGGCGATGACGTGAAAAAGGGGAATTTACTTGTAAAACTTTCCTGTGAGGATATAGTTGTAGCGGCACAGGCAGCTGAGCGTGATTACAGGCGGGGCTTGGAGCTTGTAAAAGCGGGTTCTATGGACCAGGGCAGTTTTGATAAAGTGCGTTTCCGCTATGATGATGCTAAAGTCAGAAGTTCATGGGTAACAATGCAAGCGCCGGTTGATGCGACCGTTATTTTGCGGTTTCATGAACCGGGAGAACTTGTGGTCTCAGGCACAAAGATACTTCGCCTGGCAGAACTCGATAAAGTGTGGGCTTATGTCTATGTGCCTCAGCCGCTGCTGGGCAAGCTGTCTTTAGGCATGAAAACTGAAGGCGTAGTGTCGGACTCGGACATGAAAAAAGTGGACGGAACGATAATAAAAATAAACAGCGAGGCTGAATTTACCCCGAAAAACGTCCAGACAAAAAAAGAGAGGACCCGCCTTGTTTACGGTATAAAAATAGAGTTTGAAAACAGAGACAGATATTTAAAACCGGGCATGACAGTGGAAATAAAACTGCCGGACTAAGGGGACGGTCTTAAGATAGAGGCTGTTGCCGAACTCCTAAAGTGTCATTGCGAGGAGTCCAAAGGACGACGTGGCAATCTACTTTACGACGATAATATATTTTTGAGATTGCTTCGCTAACGCTCGCAATGACAGAAAATAGAGTTCGGCAACAGGCTCGATATCAAGATAACTTGTTTGAAATAAAATGGATACGATAAAAAATATCAGTATTACTGTAGAAAACCTGAACAAAAACTTTGAGCAAACACAGGCATTGGCTTCGCTTTTTTTGAATCTGGAAAGCGCATCGCTGCACGGTATTATAGGCCCGGACGGCGCAGGCAAAACTACGTGCTTAAGGATCCTGGCAGGGTTGCTTCATCCAACTTCAGGAAAAGTTAAATATTTTTGCGGGCAGGATCAGATTCAATTTGATGCCTTAAGGCCGCACATAGGCTATATGCCTTCAAAGGCGAGCCTTTATCCTGACCTGTCTATCGAAGAGCACCTGAGGTTTTTTAAAAGCTTATATTCCCTTGATGAAAAACTTTACAGGCAAAAGACAGAAGAACTCTTTAAAATAACAAGGCTTGATAAGTTCCGCGACAGGAAAGCAGGCGAGCTGTCAGGCGGTATGTATAAAAAAGCCGCTCTCATGTGCGCCCTCCTGCAGTCGCCCAGGGTTCTTTTGCTTGACGAGCCCACCAACGGTGTTGACCCGATATCTAGGCGCGAGTTCTGGGAGTTATTATACAGCCTTATTGAACAAAAGACCCTTGTTGTGGTAACGACGGCATACATGGATGAAGCGGAACGCTGCAGCAAAGTGCATTTTATAGAAAGCGGCAGGGTGATCTTAAGCGGGGAACCGGGTAAGATACTGCAAGAAAAGGGTGTTAAGGATTTCGGCGAGCTGTTTCTAAAAGAGGAAGCGAAATGAAGGAAAGCATAACTGCGATAAGCATAAAAAACCTGACCGTCCAATTCGGCCATTTTAAAGCCGTTGACGATATAAGCTTTGATGTTCTTAAAGGCGAGATATTCGGATTTTTAGGCGCGAATGGAGCGGGTAAAACTACAACCATACGCGTTCTCTGCGGGCTGCTTGACCCGGGAAAAGGGGAAATAAGGTTTGCAGATAAAGAGCTTTCAAATAACCGAATGTCTATTAAAAAAATGGTCGGCTACATGTCCCAGAAATTCACTCTTTACGATGATTTAACAGTAAAAGAAAACATAATGTTTAAAGCTGCATTAAGAAGTCTTTCTGAAACAGAAGCGAAGCTTAAAATGGACGAACTCCTTGAATTCATAGGGTTTAAATATGATCTTTCAACGCTTGTACGGGACCTTCCTTTGGGCGTAAAACAGCAGGTTTCGCTTGCCGCCTGCCTGCTTCACGGCCCGGAAGTCATATTTTTGGACGAGCCTACTTCAGGGGTATCTCCGTCAGTGCGCCTTAAATTCTGGAACCTGATAAGAGAGCTTGCAAAAAACGGAAAAACCGTTATAGTCACAACTCATTATATGGACGAAGCAGAGAACTGCTCAAGAATAGCTCTCATGCGGGCTGGAAAACTGATAGCTTTGGACAGCCCGGCAGACCTTAAGAAAACCACGTATCCCGGTATGCTGGCTGAGGTCAGGTTTTTGTCAGGCAGGCATGAAGCTGCGGGTGTTTTTGAAGAATTGGGTGTTTCTGCCTGGTGGCCGTACGGCTTAAAGTATCATGTTGTTTTTGATTCGAAACTGCACGCGGATAATTTTTTGCGGGCGCTTCCTTCAACTATGGCAGGCAGGTTTATTTCTCCTTCATTAGAGGATGTTTTTATAAGGCTTGTGGAGGGCTTAAACAGATGAACGATAAGTTTAGTTTATCGCGTTCTATGGCGATAGCTTTAAAAGAAACTATGCATATCCGCAGGGATCCGTTCATACTTGCCATGGCCGCGGGTTTGCCAGTTATTCTAGTTATTTTCTTCGGGTTTGCGATAAATTTTGATTTTAAAAATATAAACCTTGCTGTTTTTGACATGGACCACTCAAAACAATCAAGGGAACTTGCCAGGCTATTCGGTTCATCGGAGTATTTCAACGTTAAAACACAAAATTTTGAGACAAATCCGATCAGGGAAGTTGAATCCGAGCGTTCATCGGTTGCTGTTGTTATAAATCCTGAATTTTCCAAAAATATTTCCCTTCAAATAGGTGCAAAAGTGCAGGTCTTAGTAGACGGGACGGACAACATGAAATCTGGGGTAATAATAGGATATATTGCAGGCTTAAGACAGATCGTAAACAGGTTTTTTTCTTCCGTTCCGCAGAAAAACCCGCTTGAGATAAGTACGAGGTTCCTGTACAACCCGGAGCTTGATACCCAGTGGTTTGTTGTGCCGGGGTTAATTGTTGTTGTGACAGGTCTGCTTTCTATTTTTATGACAGCCCTGACTGTTGCCCGGGAGTGGGAAAACGGTTCAATGGAGCTTATACTTTCCACACCCGTAAAACCGGTAGAGGTAATAGCAGGGAAAATCCTTCCGTATCTCGGTCTTGGGCTTATAGCGATAGTTTTTGTTTATACGGTTGCAAGGGTGGTTTTCGGTGTGCCTTTTCTCGGCAGTTATACACTTTTATCTGTTGCATGCGTTTTGTTTATAACAACTCTTCTTGCCCAGGGGATCCTAATATCTGTTGCAACACGCCAGCAGCAGAAAGCTATGCAGATAGCCATGGTAGCAGGACTCCTACCCGCTCTTTTGCTCTCAGGGTTTGTTTTTCCTATTGAAAGCATGCCGGTTTTTTTCAGGTATTTCACCATGATACTTCCTGCCCGGTGGTTCATGGACATAATAAGAGGAATATTCTTAAAGGGTGCGGGTATAAGAGAGCTTTACGTTCCTTTTGCCGCTTTATTTCTTATGAACGTATTCTTCGTATTTGCTGCCGTAAAGCGTTTTAAAAAGGATATAGAATAATAGATAGAGGCGTCAGGAATCAGGCTGCACTTCAAATAAAATGAATAACAGCATAAGAATAATTATCGGATTTGTAAAAAAGGAATTTTCGCAGGCCCTGCGCGACCCTGTGATGAGGGTTTTTATATTTGTTGCGCCTGTCCTTCAGCTTACTATTTTTGGTTTTGCCATAAACAACGAGTTCAAGAACCTGAAGCTTGCAATATTCAGTGATCCTACAGATGTGGTTGCCAGGCAGCTGTCTGATACTATGTATTCTGGAGGCTGGTTTTTGCCTGCCCGGCCCAAAGGTGATGCTTTTCAAACTTTACAGTCAGGCAGGGCAGATGCGGTTCTTGTAATGCCGCGGCAGGGGCTTACAAAAACTTATGCAAAAAACGAAACTGTAATCCAGCTTTTAATTGACGCAAAAAACGCTACTAAAGCCAGGGCTATAGACACTTATGTCAGGTCGATAGTGCAGAAGTTCGTTTTGGATAATTTATCCGGAGAGAAGCCCTCAGTCCCTGTAGTTTTTGATATTAGAGTCCTTTACAACCCGACTATGGAAACTTCGATATTTATGGTACCGGGCATTATGACGCTTATAATGAGCCTTATTACAATAATTATGGTGAGCATGTCTCTTGCAAGGGAAAAGGAGCTCGGCACCTTTGAAACTATTATAGCTGCACCGATTGCTAAATGGCAGATCATAGCAGGTAAGGCTGTGCCCTATATGTTAATAGGGCTGCTTGATGCGCTGATCGTTTTAAGTGCAGGTGTAATCTTGTTTAACGTCCCGATCAGAGGGTCTTTGTTATTTCTTATTACGGCAACCATGGTTTTTGTAACTACTACAGTAAGTATCGGGCTTTTGGTTTCTTCAATCGCCCAAAATCAACAGCAGGCAATGATGGGGACTTTTATGTTTTTGTTCCCGGCAATGCTTTTATCGGGCGTAATGTTCCCTATAGAAAATATGCCGGCTGTAATACAGTTTGTGGCATATTTTAACCCGCTTATGTATTATGTCAAAGTTATAAGGAATGTCATGCTTAAAGGCGCAAATCCGGAAGTCGTGATCAGCTGTATTGCCATGCTTTTTGCGATCGGAAGCATCGTAGTTGTTGCCACTATCCTTCGTTTTAGGCAGAAACTAAATTAGAGATAATACTATTTTATCAACTATCCGTTTAAATTCTTTCCCTGAAATTCTGGCATCAATCCCGCGACCTGGAATCCCCCGTCTTCAGACGTGGGAGGAATGCGTTCGCATTCGTCCCGGGAGGGCGACAGATTTTAGAAACCTCCGGCTTCGGCTGGAGGGGTCGCCACTAATATTTTATTATTGTTGTCTTTTCATCATAAAATTAATAAAATACACTATAAACATAAACCAATATAATATCTTTTATCCCTTAAGTCCGCTAGCTCTTGGCCTGTGTAAGAACTTAGATGAGACGGATAAAGTAAAGTGTTGTTTAAAATATAATATTCTTTAATCTTAAATCATGAATACAAAGGTCTTATTAATTATTGCAGCAATAATTCTCGTCTATATATTCAATGCAGCTTATTTTGGAAGCAAACTCGTCAATTACGAAACTGAATCAATAGCAAACCTTTATTCGCCGGATGTCCCGAATTATTATGATGCTCTGAAGAACCTCGATATTAACAAATTCTGCTTAACATTTAAATACAATCCTTTCCCGCCCTTTTATGAAATAAGCGCTGCAGTTTCACTGCTTATAGTAGGCATGAACTGGACATTCATGAATATCTTAAATAACTCTATATTTCTGTTGATTTTGCTGGTCTTTACTTTCTTAACCGGTTATGAAATTAAAGATAGGCAGACAGGAGTTATTGCATTGCTGCTTGTGGCTGCACATCCTTTTATAATAGGGATATTCCGGAGTTATTCCCTTGATTTTGCTTTTATGAGCGTTATGGTTATGTCTATATATTTCCTCATAAAATCCGAGTTTTTTAAAAACAGGGACCAAAGCATTTATTTTGCCTTAAGCTGCGCCCTGGGGATGCTGATAAAGGAATCATTCAGTGGTTTTATTATCGGGCCGATAATGATAGCTTTTTTCAGTACCTGTCAGGAAACGTATAAAAGAAATTACAAAGCTTTGATAAACTTTACGATTTTTTGTTTTCTTTTCCTGCTCTTAATAACCCCGTATTATTTTTATTTTGACGGCCTAAAAAATATGCTCGCAAGCGCCAAACGGGAACCTGCGCTCTTAGCCTGGTATGAATGGGAAAGTTTACGGCTGGTCCCTCTGGGCACGTTCGAAAACCTGCTCGGAGCGCCGTTTTATTTAGCCGGGATTGCTGGGCTATATTATCTTATCATCGGCAAAAGGTCGTTGAAAATATATACCCTGGTTTCTATTATAATAGTTTCAGATATTATCCTGATCTCTATACCGCATTTTAAATTCTTAAGGTATTTGTTGCCTCAGCTTCCTGCGCTTTTAATAATATGTGCTTTAGGTCTAAGATGTTTAATAGACAGGTGGGCAGGAAAGTTGGCTCTTGTTATTACGATTACAGCCTCCATTTTTACATATATTTTTATTACTTACGGAATAAGCACTGTGAAAATTCACAATATAGGCGACTGGTTAGCAAAAGGATACACAAGGTATTATTCTTCCGACATGATCCAGCCGCTTGCACAGGCAAAAGAAATAAGCGCTCACTTGGCCGATATTTTAAACAGCAGTTTTCCCGGGAAAGTCAATAAAATAAAAGCAATGCATGAACCAGGTTATATCCCTCAACTCTTTGTCTTAAATAAAACAGATACTCTTAATTTAGAATATTATTTCAATACCTTTTTTTGGTTTAATAATATTTTTGTAAAACAGGACATAAAATGCCTGAATAGTATTGACGATATCAATGTTGTCTATTCAAATCGTAGTAAAATTGATTTCATCCTGACCGGCGTACCTGCAGGAGAAGGCTCCTATGCCGGTTCGTTTGATTTCATAAAAAAATACCTGAACCTGGACCCCAAAAAAAATTATAATGACTATGAACAAATGTGGAACGAAACACTAAAATCCTTCAACAAACGTGAACTATTATGCAAAAACTCAAGCCTGGAATTTTACCTTTATTCTAAATAAATCCAGAACAATAGATATTTGGCAGATAGAGCGGAATTGATTCCTTTGAAAAAGAGACGCGAAATAATGTTTTAAGTTCGGTGTCAGGCTTCTCTAACTACACTAACTTATAAAATGGATTTTGGTCGTAATCTTCTCTGAAAATTGTCAATACATAAAAATAGATAGCAAAAAAGGCAGTTTTGATCTTTGATCAATCTTCTCTTCGTTCCCTTGAGAACACAAAATAGCGATTCGACCTCTAGTCCCTTAATCCATAATTCGAGCCCTGAAGGCTAATTATGACGGAAGGCGACTAGAAGAATATATAATAATATTATGCCGCATATTTCCGCGGTCCGTTATAAGGTCGTTCTTCATAATTACGGTTCTCCGAAAGACAACGGTATATTACTTCTGAAAGTCTTCTGGCGATAACTGCAATAGCAACATTAGGACCTTTTCGTTTTCTCATTCGTGAAAAGAGAGCTCGGAAATAAGGTGAAGATCTAATAGCGGCCCATGCTGCCTCAACAAAAGCATACCGGAGCCAGTGATTGCAAGTCGATATGAGTCTGCCATGGGATACAATACCGCCTGTAGAGTAAGGGACGTTGATACAATATAGCGATAATGAATTTGTTGACTCACGCGGGATGCTGGCGCTGGTCTTGAAAACCACTCCCCGAAGTATAGATATCGTCAGTGGAATACATATATTAACCTTACTTGTGTCAGTTTTGTGTCAGGCCTTTCGTCCCTGGGCCTAAAATTTGAAAACACTCCCAGTGTAGTGTTATTGAAATACCTTGACATTTGGATGCCCAGATTTGAGGTGATTTCAAGGCGCGAAGAGGGAGCAATGCAAAAGCATTGTAAGCGATGAGCAACGCAGAAATCGCCCAAAGATGGGCATCCCCTTCGGGCTGAGGGTCTTTTAACCATCTTCATCGTTGTTCTGTCGCTCACATACTTTCAAGTAGGCTCGCTCCTCACTCCTTGAAGCTGGCTAAAATACCCTCAGCAAATGTCAAGTTATTTCAGTAACACTACACTAAAATACTTCTTCGGTTTGCTCCCTTATCACCATGTCTAAATTAGAGGCTACCTTAAAATAGACTTGACTATTTTCAAGTATAGATGTAAAATAGGCATATGAAAAACATCTCCCGCACTATTTATGCATCGTTGTTGAACACTCTCACGGCTGAAGGCAAGATGGTCCTTGTTTCCGGGCCGCGTCAGTCAGGCAAAACCACATTTTCCAGGCAAACAGCCGAAAACTTCAAGAACTCAGTATATTTCAACTGGGATACATTCTCGGACAGGAAGCTTTTTGCCGCAGATCCCCTCTTTTTCACCAAGCTTAACCGCGTAAACGAATCAAAACCGCTCATCATCCTCGATGAGATCCATAAATACCGCAAATGGAAAAATTACCTCAAAGGCATATACGATGAATACGGCAAGGATTATCAGTTCATGGTTACCGGAAGCGGCCGGATGGATATAGGCAGCAAAGGCGGCGAGGCGCTTACCGGACGCTACTTCCACATGAACGTGTTTCCTTTTACAATCGCAGAACTTGCTGGGCATAATAGGAAATTTGATCAGTTCTATGCCTCGCCGATAAAGCATTTCGATTCGGCTAACAGCCCTAATACCCACAAAATATGGAATACCCTGATGAAGTATAGCGGTTTCCCGGAGCCGTTCTTGAAGGCGGACGAAGCATTTTACCGCCGCTGGTCAAACGACTATGCGCACAATATTATCCGCGAAGACATACGCACGACCTTTGAGTTGAAAAATGTCGACTCGTTGGAGCTATTGTTCTCTCTTATGCCCTCCAAAGTCGGCAGCCCGTTTTCTATAAGCGGCGCGGCGGAGAATCTACAGGTTTCGTATGACACAATCAAAAACTGGACTCGCCTGCTGGATGCTTTCTATGTCACGTTTACAATTCCCACCTGGACAAAAAAAGTCGCACGCTCAATTCTTAAGGAAAAAAAGACCTACCTTTTCAATTATGCAGAAATTGATGAGATGGGAGCCCGGTTTGAAAACGCGGTGGCGCTTGAGCTGTGGCGCGCGGTTAATAGCTGGACTCAAGCGGGACTTGGCAGGTTCAAGCTGTCTTTCCTTAAGACTAAGGACGGAGCAGAGGTTGATTTTCTCATAACCCAGGCCGACAAGCCTTTCCTGCTGGTGGAAACAAAGCTTAGCGATGATAATATGTCCAAAGCAATGATGACGTTTCAAAATAAATTGATGGTGCCCGCGGTTCAGTTAGTGAACCGTGACAATGTGTTTAGACAGTTTAAAAACGGTCAGCAAGAGGTGTTGGTAATCAGCGCGCATCGCTGGCTTTCTACACTTCCATAATAACGCTATAAATCCTTTGTTCGTATATTAAATTATGTTGCTTTGGGGTGTACCCTTACGTATGGACACTCAGTTAGTCAAATGCTGACAAGGTGTTGTTGCCTTTGACGTTGCGACTTTGACTTTAAGAAAGAAGAAGTAGCCGCCGTGGTGTTGACGTTTTTTCTTTTTTGCTACTTTTTTCTTTGTGAATTGCTGTGAATAACCGCAAAAACGGTGATTATCTTTCCACAAGGTCTTTGAAATCTTATCCGCTTATGGATGCTGGCTGAATATCAGCCGGTTTAGCAGTATTTAAAAGAGCCTCGAATTCGTCTGGCGGAACATACCCGATAGAAGAATGCAGACGCTTGGTGTTGTAAACCTGCTCTATGAAATACGGGGTGCGTTCAATAACATCATCAACCGTATGGTATTCGTTCAAATAAACTTCTTCGTATTTGAACGTTTTAAAAAAGCTTTCGGCACTGGCATTTTCATACGGATTACCCTGCTTGGACATACTGCTTAAAATGCCATGCTCTTTTAAAACATCAACATATTCTTTGCAGGCATACTGCACTCCGTGATCCGAATGATGAATGCACCCTGGCGCAGGACTCCGTCTTTTTATGGCCATTTTAAGAGCTTCTACAACAAAAGAAGCGTCCAGTGTCAAAGACAGGGCATATCCTATCACTTTGCGCGAAAACAAGTCAAGAACCGCTGCCAGAAACACGAACCCGCGTAAAAGATGAATGTAGGTTATGTCGGCAACCCATATTTGATTTATCTGTACCGGAACAATGTCTTTTATCAGGTTCGGGTATCTCAGAAACTTGTGGTTTGAATTCGTCGTTACCCTGTATGCCCTTGGCTGCTTGCATTGAAGATTCTGTTCCCTGACTATACGCTCTACACGTTTATGGTTGACTGAGCTCCACTCTTTTTCGCGTCGGAGTTGCTTATAAATGCGCCTTTGTCCGTATCCGGGAAATTCCTCAGCGATTTCTTCTATGCGTTTTGTGAGGTTTTCTTCATACTTCTGTTCTTCGGGTGTCTTATGCTGCCTGTAATAGTAGGTGCTCTTTGGCATTTCCATCAATTCGCACCCCCTTCGCGTTGTTTCAACGAAGTATTGGTGCTCTTTGATAAACGCTCTTTTGTCTTTTGCAGTTGTCGGGCATATTCTTGAGCTTTTTTTAAAAACTCTATCTCCATGGCCTGACGCCCGACCATCTGCTCAAGCCTGGCTATCTTTTCCTGATATCCAGCTTCATTAACCGGTGTGTTGTTGAACCGTCCTCTTTGATGGGCATCTATCCACCGGGTTAACAATGTCGGTGAAATCGTGTGCTTGCGCGCTACGGCTGTCTTGCTCATTTCACCGCTTAATGCTTCTTCTACTATCTGCTGCTTTTGTTCTTTTGTAAACCGTCTGTATGTCATGACAAGAGCCCTCCTTTTAGGGTCCTTGTCAGCTATTTTAACTTTTTAACTTATTTTGTGTCCAGTTTTAAGGGTACAGTCCAGAGTATTAAAAAAACAAATCATAAAAAGGACCCAGTATAGGCCCTAGTTGTCTCAAGTCTGTCCCAAGTTTAGACATTGGCAATGACAATGATCATGTCCATAATAAATAATGGGGATCTCACTGATAGTATCTTTCAGTTTTAGCATGTAATATACAGGTGCGTTAATAATGTGCGGGGTTATTTATGAAGAAGAATTATACATTTAAGTGTTTGGGTCCGATACCTTCCTTCGTATGCCTGGGTATGTAAATATCCTAAATCACCAATAAACAAGGTGAGAAATGCTAATTTATATGTTATTTGCCAAAACTATCAAAAAAAGTTAAAATTAACCTATATTTCACAGATATAGGAGCTTTACATAAAATATGGCATTACCTATAAATATTGACGAATTAATAAATGGGCAAGCTGTTGAATCCGAAAGAATTGAGTTCAAGGAAGGCTGGAATCCTGAAGCCATACTTCACTCGCTCTGTGCCTTTGCCAATGATTTAAATAATTGGGGCGGGGGATATATAATTATTGGCATAAAATGTAATAAGGGTAAGCCTATCCTGCCGCCTGTAGGATTAAGTCCAGAACAAATTGATTCTTACCAAAGAAAGCTTCTTGAGCTTTGCCATAGAATTACTCCACACTATTTTCCTGTTTCTTCGGTTGAAAAATATGATGGTAAAAATATTCTGGTTTTGTGGGCTCACGGAGGCGAAACAAGGCCTTATAAAGCCCCAAAAACGCTTGCAAAGAAATCAGAGCAAATATATTTTGTGAGAAGATTTGCCTCAACAGTAAAGGCAAATCAGTCTGAGCAAAACCAGCTCTATACTCTGGCTACGAAAGTACCGTTTGATGACAGAATTAATCAGGATGCTTCAATAGAAGAGTTCAGTCCGCACCTTATTAAGGCATTCCTGAAAGAAGCAGGCAGCGATTTGCTTTCAATAATGGATTCTATGTCCTTGAAAGAATTATGTACTCAAATGCAGATTGCCCGTGGCTCAAAGGAATTCTTTAGGCCTATCAACGCGGGACTTCTTCTTTTTACCAATAATCCTGAAAAATATTTTAGAGATACACGGATTGAAGTTGTTGAATATCAGGACGAAATAGGCGACAAGTTTACTGAAAAAATATTCACAGGCCCTATCCATAGCCAGCTTAGAGAAGCGCTCCAATATATTAAAAACATAGTTGTTAAAGAAGAAGTAAGAAAGATTCCTGATCAAGCAAAAGCAATGAGGTTTTTTAATTATCCTTATACAGCGATTGAAGAATCTCTTGCCAATGCGGTATATCATAAAAGTTATGATGAAAGAAATCCTATAGAGGTTAATGTTCGGCACGATAAGATTGAAATATTATCTTTTCTCGGGCCTGTCCCTCCCATAGACAATAAAGCCCTTAAGAAGAAAACACTAATTGCTCATATGTATCGCAATAGGCGCATAGGAGATTTTCTTAAAGAGATAGATTTAACTGAAGGCAGAAGCACCGGTTTTCCTAAAATACGCCAGGCAATGAAGTTCAACGGCTCACCACAGCCGATTTTTGAAACCAATAAAACCCGAGATTATTTTTTAACAATACTGCCGATACATCCAAAGTTTAAGACTAAAGCAAAACTTGCATCTGGTCCAAGTGAGCAAGTCAGTGAGCAAGTCAGTGAGCAAGTCTTAAAAATACTTGAGTACTGCGATGTGCCCAGGAAGAAGCAGGAAATACTAGAACATCTTGGTTTAAGCAGTGTGTTTATGAATTACAAAAGACATATATTACCTTTAATAGAAAAAAGTCTGCTTGAACTTACAATACCAGACAAGCCTCAGAGCAGTAAACAGAAATATAAAACAACAGAAAAAGGATTGGCATATATAAAAAAGTAAATCTCTGAAGTTGTGAAAACTTATATGACAAAATGAGGGGATTATGAGTGCCAGCGTAAAAGGAATATAATTTTAATACCACACTTAAAAATATCTAGTGTGGTTTTTTTGTTGTAAAGGAATATGAATGACACTTACTAAGCAACAGGCCAAAGAAAACCTTTCAAAACTTATTATAAAGTTTGAAACAGAAATTGCTTCTGGCCGGGCATATGAGTTTAACGAAGAAGCCACAAAAATGGCTTTCATTGAACCTTTACTAAAGGATGTCCTCGGCTGGAATGTTAACGACCATAATGAAGTAAATCCTGAATATAAAGTTTCCCGTAAACGGGTGGATTAATGAAGTACTATATTATGTACTTAGTGAAGTCAGGCACTGTCTTTTATAATATAGTTAGTGAAGTTAGAGAAGCCTGACACCGGATTTCGATTGTACTTTTATGACAAAACAAAAATCACTAGCTAAATCATTGGCCCTAATTTTTAAGGGTATCAAAGGACTACGGGACACATTCAATAATGAACGTCAATTTACTATTGATGGTCGTCTCGTTGGCGATATTGGCGAGGTCATTGTCGCAATCGAATATAAGGTAGTTCTTGATAAAACTTCACAACCATGTTATGATGCAACGAGTCTTGATGGAAGACGCGTACAAATTAAAGCTACATTCCAAAATCAACTTACTTTTAAAATCGTTCCGGACTACTATATAGGTCTTAAACTGAATGAAAATGGTACTTATGAAGAGGTTTATAATGGTCCTGGCAAGTATATTCGCGAGCGTTACTCGAAACGAAAAGGGATTGGTGTGAACCTCCTAAGATTTCCAGTTTCTGAGCTTAAAAAATTGCAAACAAATGTTAATAAAGATGAAAAGATACCACGTAGGCAATAGATTATGAATTTGCATTAAGTACAAATAGTATTTAAAATAGACACATATGGATATTAATACATCGGTTGGATCTAAGATTAATGAATTGATTTCTGAATTTAATAACTTTCCAGACAAATTTCTTACGGAAGAGGATGTTAGGGGTTATCTTTATCACCTTCTCTTGAGAGATTTTGGGGAATACCAGAGTACGAAAAATCAGACCGTATCAATTGCTATTCACAATGAAGTGCGCTGGTATGGCGATAATAACAAGCTGAAATATAGGTCAGATATTGTGTTGGTTGATGTTGGTGCGTTAATAACGCAGGAAAAAACAGGGTTAAGACTGCCATCAAAAGGTTACATGTTTAATAAATTTAATGCATTAATAGAATTGAAATTACGTAGGATAAATGGTAAATCAGATAAGCAATTTTTGAAAGATATAAGGGCGGAAAGACGAAAAATAAATAAACTTCATAGAGAATTAGAAGATGGAATATGTAATTTTATCTCATTTCTTATAGTTTTTGATAAGAAAAACAACCTGGAGTTCAGTTGTCGGAATGATGATTTTGCTAAAGAGTTTTATATATTTTGCGATGCATAAAATGCTATAGTGCAAATTGAAAAGAACGGGTAAGGAATTAATAAGAAATGATGGATAAGAGAACAAATATTGTATTACCTAACTATGGACCCAAGAACCTCGTATTAAAGAACAGATTATTTGAGGTAAAAAATGCAAGATAATCCTATCAATAAATATAATCACGCTGACCCGGGCGATAATGTGCAAATGTGTTTTCGATATCAGCAAGGTTATGGGGTTGTCTTGTTGCTTGGTAGCTTTTCAGGAAAACTTCCTTATAAATCCATATGGTGTGAGCACTATGAGGATTTTCTTGGAGAAAGAAATGATGGAAAATATGATGCGTACCAAATAAAAACAAAAAAACCGGAATTGGGGGCTTGGAAATTAAATGATAAAGATTTGCTAAAATCTATAAAAAGATTTTCCGAGCTTGAGCAATTAGCGTCAGAACGAATTAATGCATTTAAGTTTGTTTCTAACGCTGATTATTATAATTCACTTCAAAAAATTGAACAATGTCCAGTCAAATTCCTGGAAGCTTGTCAAAAAAGTAGTGGTGAGGATAGTATTCAAACACCTTTTAAACAAGCTTTTTCAAGTATGTCAAGAAAAGTTAATTGTCCAAAAGAGCTTTTGTTCCGAACCTTAAAAAAGACTGATTTACTCAAGGGGCCAGGGAAAGAGACATTTGATGATGAAATTTGTGTTACCCATATGGAGAGTGTAGATGCTTTAAAGGGATGTATTATTTACGAACGTAATAAAATCAAAGATAAACTAATCGATTTGATTTATAAAGCATCATCCCTTCATCTTTCAGACCCTAATAAACATTGGATTCCTCTAAATAATGTACCAAACATTGATCCAAAGTTGTCAGCAAAAAAAATATTGATTGCGACGGTGGCACTAATTATTGAAGAAGAAAGAATAACACCACCCTTTCGCTACTTGCAAGGAAGTACTCAAATTAGAATAGGCAAATTTAAAAAACATGAATCAATATTAGCGAAAAAATTGACTCGTGGCGGATTAGAGATAGATTTGGAGTCATTTATGCAACGTTCGTTGGCCGCTGAAAAAAACTTGATTGAATTAGGATATCGGAATTCACAAAATGCTAAAGAGGTGATCGATCATATAGCGAAATTTGTTAAATATGAATGTAATGATTCTTATAGGTTGTATTATGATGAAAATAATATATTTGGACCGGCTATGTATAAGGATATAATTAATAGAATTAGAGAGATAGCCAGTAAAAAGTCTGAGAAAGTATATGGATTGGATTATGAATGTCTAATAGGGATAGCTGGATTGCTGACATCTGAGTGTCATATATGGTGGAGTAAAAAATTTAATCTTAAAGAGGAAGACAATGTTGTCTAGAATTGTTTTTGCATCTACTTTGGAGCTTAACGACGAAATACATATGGCAAGACTATTGATTCTATTACATCAATATGGTGGCAAGAGGAATAGGCCGATTGAGGGCATAACAAAACTAGCCAAAGCAGATTTTTTGCTCAGATATCCTAACTGTTTGCAAAGAGTATTAAGTAAACATTATTCTGATTCATCTTACCCTAAAATTCAAGAATACGAAAAGCAAAATGTCGAAAATAAGATGGTGCGATATAAGTATGGCCCTTGGGATTCAAGGTTTCGTAGATGGATGGGATTGCTTGTCTCAAAGAATTTGGCTCGAGTATATACCAAGGGGAAGACCATTTATATCGAATTAACAAATGAAGGGGCTAGGGTGGCTTACGTTCTTGAAAAGAAATCTGAATTTGCAGACTATGGCCTGAGAAGTTCACTTGTTGCCACAATAGTTAAAAAATATTCTGCTTCAGCTTTGAAAAACTATATTTATGAAGTATTTCCAGAGTTGTTAAGCATGAAATTGGGAGAAGAAATAAAAATATGAATTTTAGAATTGATAAATTACGAATTGATTTTAAAAAATCTACCGAAGAAATTATTTTTAATAGATTGAATTTCTTTTATGGTTCAATGGGAGCAGGCAAATCTACTATAGCAAGATTAATTGATTATTGTCTTGGTGGAAACTTAGAAGAAACACCTGCACTGCAATCCGAGTTTGTTTCAATAACCTTAGAAGCAATTGTTGGCGACTACATTGTGTCCTTAACTCGTGACAAGAATAATAATAATATTAAGGTACTTTGGGGGCAAGGTTTAAGAAAAAGTAATAGTTTAAATATACCTGCCAGAGATAAAAATGGAGAATTAATCCCAGATACAGGAGTTGAGGCTATATCTGATTTCATCTTTTATCTAAATGGAATTCAGCCCCCGAAAGTTAGAAAAAGTAAAGTAAGAGAAGATTCTGAGTTAATCCCATTAAGTTTGCGTGATGTATTTTGGTATTGCTATTTGGATCAAGATGAAATTGACAGTTCGTTCTTTAATCTAGAGTTAGACGCTGATCCATTTAGACGTCAAAAAAGCAAGGATGTTATAAGGTATCTGATTGGATTTCATCAGGATAAGGTTGCTTCTTTGGAAATGCAAGTTGAGAATTTACGACAAAGAAAAGAGAGTATTTTGCAAGGCGCAGAGGCTTTGTACGGTGCGCTAAAAAAAATTGGTATGAATTCAGAAAGAGATATAGAAGCAGAAGAAGAAGAATATAAAAAAGAATTGAATGAGATTGCGACAACTAAAGATTCTGTCCGAAATATTCCAGACACTAAATTACGGCATTCAACAGAGGAGTATAGGGAAAATGCACGTGTATTAAATAATCAGATTGTCCAGTCCGAAGAAGCATTAAGTGAAATCAATAAAATGATTGAAAATCATGAGCAGTTGAAAAACGAGCTTATAATGCTGGCTATAAAAGCTGATCGAGTGATGGCTGCAAGGGTAGTTCTCTCTGCTGCAGATTTTATTAATTGTCCTAGATGTGCATCAGAATTGCCGCGAAGAGAGGAGGGTAATTGTAAGGTTTGTGGTCAAAAAGAAAGTGATATAGCAGAAAGTGATAGAGAAGATATAAAGATACAAAAAGCTGACCTGAAAATGAGGGTAAACGAGATTGAGGAAATCTTAGAGAAGCATGTGGAAAAACGTGTAATGTTAGAAAAAGAAATAGCAGATTCTAGGCAAAAAAAGGAAGAGCTAGATTATAGGTTGTCTAAGGCTTTAAAGCATTATGATTCCATTGTGATGTCAAATTTAATATCACTAGAAGCTCGTTCTGCAAAGATTGAAGAATACCTAAGAAGTTTATTAAAAAACAAAGCATTAATAAAGCAATATGAAGAAATGTATGAAAATTCAGGTAAGATAGCAGAAAAAGAAAAAACATTGAGACGCGAATTGTTAGAAGAGAGAAAACGTGCGGAAAGAGATACTAGCAATTTAAAAAATCTCGAGGACTTATTTCTAGACTGTTTGATTAGAGCAAAGCTTCCTGGTATTAAAGAAGAAGATATGGTTACAATACCAACGAATAATTTGTATCCATCGGTTCACAGCAAAGGCATGGAGAACATTGCTGTCACTAATTTTTCTAATTATGGAAGTGGAGGAAAGAAAACGTTGTTTAAAGCATGCTTCGCGTTAGCTATACATAGGCTTTCTGTCAAAACGGGCAATATTATTCCCAATCTATTAATAATCGATACACCTATGAAAAATATTAGTGAGCGAGAAAATAGAGTGCAATTTGAAGGGTTTTATAATTTATTGTATGATTTGGCGTCCAGTGAATTGCAAAATACACAGTTTATAATAATTGACAAAGAATTCTTCCCTCCGAAGCAAGAGTTTCAAGATATTTTTGTGAGACATATGAAGCCAAACGAAAAACATACGAAACCAGGAGAAAATAGAACCCCCCCATTGATACCATATTATAATGGACATTGATAATCTTTGTTGTAATGGAATAATAGGAGACATGGTAAAATTGACATTATAAAGTAAGAATTCTGGGCATTGTGTCATAAAGAATATTTTCGAAAATATTATATACAATTTACTTAAACTCAAAAATATATCTGGATAAAGGAAATGGAATATGTCAAAGGATAATGAAATTATGGATTTCTTACATAAAAATGTTTTTGATCCGATTCTAGATTCTCCAAATGCATCAAATAGTTTAAAACAAGGTGTTCGTTTAACTATTATGAGAATGAATGAAAGGGATACTAAAGGCAAAATACTTTACTATTGGTCAGCAATTGTAGGTACAGAGAGGAGTACTGAATTTGCTCGAAGTATGCGAAATGAAGGTTTTACACGTTTTGAAGAAGTTATTGATGAATTCCGAGATAGGTTTAATGATGAATGGCTAGCATCATAGGAATTCCAACTAAGCATCAAGAATCAAGAGAAGGAAAGGGTCAATAGACATATAGAATAGTGCCAAGCCCTCCTTTGCGTTCTGGTGTCAGATTAGGCATGCTGCTATATATATGTTAAGTAGCAGAAAACAACAGCCACAAAAACAGCCACATTGGAAATATGCGGAGAAAATGCTATAATGGTGCAGGAACACAAATCAATTGTAAAATCAAATTGTTATTTGTAGATGGAAGGATGGCCGAGTGGTTGATGGCGCTGGTCTTGAAAACCAGTGTATCCTTTTAGGGTACCGGGGGTTCAAATCCCTCTCCTTCCGTTTTCTTTTGGGAGAGCAAGCCAACTGCTTGGTTTGCGTGGGGATTTGAAAGACGGAGACATGTCTGAGTTTCCCGAAGGGAAGGCGAAGACGGCGAGTCGGGGTCGCAAAAAATTCCCGTCAGGGAATTTATTTGTGACCAAATCCCTCTCCTTCCGTTTTCTTATTTGATAGGGGGATTTGAAAAAATACCGAACGAGTTTTCAACGGGGAAGTGCTGCTGCAGTTAAAATTCTTATAAGAAGCGGCCTCTCCTTACGCTTTTTATTTATAATACATTTGGAGGAATTCCATTGAATAGTTGTAAATGCAGCGTTAACCCTTGACAAAAGATATATAATTCATTATAATGAACATACGTTCAGTATAATGAACAGTGGGGCTGATATGAAAAGTGTATTTGTGCTTACAAATACGCAGAAGGTGTTAGATTGCTTAACAAAGCATCCGGGTGAGCAATTCCTTGCAAATGATATTCAAAATGAATTGAAAATCAGTAAGGGCGGGGTAAACCAGTCCTTGCGGGAATTGGCAAATGAGGATTTAATAAATAGAGATAAGAAGGGCAAGGTTTATCTATATTCTTTAAATCATTCTAATGCTATAGTAAAACAATTCAAAATATTGAAAAATATAGAATTAATATACGCTTTAGTGAATAAACTAAAAGACAAAAGTGAAAAAATCATTTTGTTTGGAAGTACATCAAGGGGAGAGGATTCCTCACAAAGCGACATTGACTTATTTATTTTAACAAAAGTTTCTGATGAAGTTTACAAGATATTTAATAAATATAAAACTAAAAGAAAAATTCAATTAATAGTCAGAAATACTGTTGAATACATGAAGATGGAAGATAAGGAAAAAGTATTTTTTGAAGAAATAAACAGAGGTGTCGTAATCTGGGAGAAGAAAGAATGAACCAGGAATTTTAAGACTGTTTGAAGAGGAATAAGATCCAGGATTTTTCAAGAGGAAAGGCGCTTGTAGAAAAGGAATTAAAGACGCAAAACAGGATTTTAACTCTGCCAAGGAAAGTTTTGAAAATAAAAATTATAAATGGGCTACTGTTCAATCATATTATTCAATGTTTCATTGTGCAAGGGCATTATTGTATATTGAGAATTTTAGAGAAAAAAGTCATTTCTGTTTAATTATAGCGATCAGGGCTTTGTATGTTGATAAAAAATTACTTCCGCACAGCCTAATCGAAAGTCTGCAAAAAGCGAAGATATTAAGAGAAAATGCCGATTATTATGATGATTGGTCGGAGAAAGCTGCAGAATCTTTGTTAAAATCAGCTGAGCAATTTATAGAAATAAGTAATAAACTGATTTCACAAAAGCAATAACATATTTTATTATTCAAAATCCTCTCTCCTTACGTACTTCGACTCACAGTTCGACAAGCTCACTGTTCGCTCACTAAAAGTTTTCTTTTTACAGGAATTTATGAATAAACTAAAATTAATTGAAAAAGAAGTTAGGGATAGGCTGTCAAGAATCCATGGCAGCCATGATTGGGAACATACTAAAAGAGTTTATAACATGGCATTGCATATAGGTAAAAAGGAGAAAGCGGATATTTTAATAATCAAACTTGCTGCCTTGCTTCATGACATAGCAAGAGACGAACAAGACAGGTCAAACGGGAAAATCTGCCATGCTAAAAAAGGGGCGGAGATAGCCCAAAAGATCCTAATAAAATATAAATTCAGCAAAGGTTTAATAGATCAAGTCCTTCATTGTATACAAGCTCACAGGTTTAGAGAAAAAACAAAACCGGATTCTTTAGAGGCAAAGGTATTGTTCGATTCCGATAAATTAGATTCTATCGGTGCGGTAGGTATAGCAAGAGCGTACCACTTTGCAGGAAGCCTGGGAGCAAAACTTCATAACAAGGATGTTGATATAGCTAAAACCAAATCATATTCAACGGATGATACCGGCTACAGGGAATATCTGGTAAAATTGAAATATATAAAAAATATAGTTTATACGAATGAAGGCAAAAGAATCGCAAGAGAAAGGCATAAGTTTATGGAAAGTTATTTTAACAGGCTTAATAAAGAGGTGGAAGGCAAACTTTAAATATGGGGCAGTTGCTTTCTTGATTACAGTGAGTAACAGTTTATGATTCCAGTGATACTTCGAAAGGCATTAATGCACTGGATTTTTGACAGGAACTAAACAAAAACCCCGATCAGAAAATGAATCCTGGTCGGGGTTTTTAGACTAACAAAGGTTGGTTATACTTTTCTTATATTAGCAGCTTTGGGCCCTTTATCTGATTCTACAATGTCAAATTCCACATTGTCGCCTTCAGCCAAAGATTTGAAACCCTCAGCCTTGACTTCAGAAAAATGTGCAAACACGTCCTTACTACCATCGTCGCAAGAAATAAAACCATAACCCTTCTTGTCATTGAACCATTTTACTTTGCCTTTTGCCATTAAAAACTCACCTGCCTTCTTACTACCCGGGAAAACCCAAAGGTATTTACTGAATTGCAAATCCCATCAAAAGCAGAATTAAAATGCAATTGGACCGGCAATTAGAAGTATTATAGGTAAAATTAATTATTTTGTCAAATATAGTTTAAAAAAAATTCTTTAAAAAAAACGAATAATTCTGGAAAAAATAAAATAAATATGATAAATTATAAGTGATAATTCTATTAAACTGGAGCCGAAAATGATAGAAAATAAAAGAAAATATGAAAGGCATAACTTAGAAATCCCTATAAAGATTCAATTAGGCGATATTGTTTTTGACAAAACAGAATATTTAAATGATATCAGCATGAGCGGGTTGTCTTTTAAATCCAAATCCCCTATTGATAAGGAAACAATAATTTATATAAAAATACCTCTTCTAAAGCCGGTCTTTGAAGCAAAGGGAAAAGTGGTATGGTGCAAAAAAGCAGAAGGATATTATAATGTAGGCATAAAGTTCATAGAAATAGCGGATTCTTTCAAGCTCAGGATGGTTGAGCAGATATGCCATATAGAAAAGTATAAAAAGGAAATATGCAAGAATGAAAACAGACAGGTAACCGGAGAAGAAGCAGCTCTTGAGTGGATAAGAAAGTATGCCAAATCCTTTCCGCATTATAAATAAAAATAAATTTTAATATTTATATAAGATATATATTAAATACCCTTTTTAGCATCAGAATAATAAAAAGGGTATTTCTATTTAAAAGTATTTGAAAATACAATGAATTTGTGGTCATAAAAAAAATCAGTAAAATTAGTATAAAAAACTTTGATTTTTTTTGTTAAATAAGGTATAATTTATATCGAAAACGAAGTTCCATGGCATTACACTTCATGCTGAGGTTTTTGCAAAGGGAGACGGCCATAGCATATTATCTTCGCATTCATTTACTGGCTTGTGCCCGGAATAATCTGCGAAGACGGATAAATTGTTAAAGGGGGCTTTATATGTTAAACTATGAATATTTAATCGCATTACTCCGAAATTACTTAAAAAACAGCTGGGTTAAAAGGTCTTTCATCCTTTTAGCCGGAATGAGCTTAACTGTCGGGATATATTCCGATATCGGCAATAACAAAATGTCAGCTATGACTAACGAGTTTTTTGAAAAAGCGGCACAGCAGAAGGACAAGAATAACGTTCAAAAAACATTACGCAAAGCAGAGAGGCTGTTTGAAAAGGCCGTGAGAAGTTATAACGGCGGTAACAGGCAGAAAGCCAATGAATATTATTGCAGGGCATTAGCTTCTCTTGCTCAGATTGACTTGGACCTTGTGATGCAGCATTCCTTGAACGAAGATTACCAGAACATTTTTAGTAAATTAAACAAATCGCTTAATACTCCCGAAGCGGCTCCAATTGAATCCCAGGGTGTAAAAAACTATACAATACCTATAGATAAAGATAATGAACTTGTAAAAAAGTATATGGAAATCTATTCTACAGGTGAAGGCAAAGAAAGGGTAAGAAAAGCTCTTGAGAGATCCGGAAAATACAGGGAAATGATACTTTCAGTGCTTCATGAATACAACCTTCCGGAAGAACTCCAGTATTTACCGATAGTTGAAAGCCTTTTTAATAACAATACATTATCAAGTGCCGGCGCTCTTGGGATTTGGCAAATAATGCCAAAAAGAGCAAGGGCCTTAAATTTAAAAGTGAACTATTGGGTAGATGAAAGAAAAGACCCTGAAAAAGCCACGCGTGCGGCAGCTCAATACCTGAAAGACCTCTATTTAATGTTCGATGATTGGCACCTTGCGCTCCAGGCCTATAACAGAGGAGAGTTCGGCCTGTCCAGGGACCTGGCTTATGCCAAAGCAACGAATATTTACCAGGTTAGCGACAGAAAAGCCGTACCGAAAGAAACAGAAAATTTTGTTCCTCAGTTTATGGTAGCCGCTTTTATAGGGGACAACTACAAGGAATACGGTTTTGGGGATATGGAGTTCGAAAAACCAATGGTCTATGATGAAGTTATAGTAAACAATGTCATAGATTTAAAGATCGTCGCACAATGTACCAGCACTACGCTTGAAAAAATAAAGGAGCTGAACCCGTCTTTGATGGCCTGGTGTACTCCGCATAACTATGACAATTTTAAATTAAAGCTTCCTGCCGGGACCAGAGATGAGTTTGTGGAAAAGATCGCAAAGGTAACAGACCTAAACCCTTCAGGCGGGTTTGTCAAGTATAAGGTCCAGAAAGGCGATTGTTTAAGCAAGATAGCAAAGAGGTTTTTTACTTCTATAAGCATATTAAAAACTGATAATAATATTAGAAAAGAAACAAAACTGCGCGAGAATCAGGTCCTGGTTGTCAGGCCGGGCAAGAAGTTTTTTGAAAAAAAGAATACCTAGTATAGAATTTAAAGATTCTGTATTTATGGTTCGACTTCGCTTACTATACTGAGCCTGTTGAAGCATTACACAGGTTTTAACTAAGATTACACAGATTACGTTGTCACCTGTATTTTTAATCTGTGTAATCATTTTTTTAATTTATGAATGCAAAAAGTTTTTGAAGGGATTAACCTGTAAAAAATGCCTAATTTAAAACCTAAGGTGTCGATAATCGGATGCGGTGCGGTAGGTACAAGATATGCCTATGCTTTAATGATAAAAGGGCTTGCCCGCCAGATAGTAATGGTTGACCCGAATAAAAAAAGGCTGGCAGGAGATGTCTTAGACCTCAGCCACGGCGCCCCGTATGTATCGAATGTCGATATAATAAACGGGGAATACTCTGATATAGCAAACTCCGAACTGGTAGTAATTACCGCAGGCAAGAGCACACTTCCCGGTCAATCCAGGCTTGACGTAGCTAAAGTAAACAGCGAACTTTTTAAGAAGATTATCCCTGATATAGTAAAATATGCTCCCGGTGCGGTCCTCCTGGTAGTATCAAACCCTGTCGATGTTCTTTCCTATGTGGCCTATAAAATATCCGGAAAAAACGAAAAAGAAATCATTGGTTCAGGTACGGTGCTTGATTCGGCCAGGCTCCGCTACCTTTTAGGAAAGGAGTGCAGGATAGACCCCAAAAGTATTCATGCCTATATACTGGGCGAGCACGGAGACAGCGAGTTTCCTGTCTGGAGCAGGGCCATGATCGGCGGCACTCTGTTCAAGAATTACTGCCTGGCATGTAAAGAAGCGCGTACCTGTAACCATGAAGAAAAACTTGAAAATATTTTTAACCAGGTCAAAAACTCTGCCTATAATATCATAGAGGATAAAGGAGAGACCTCTTACGGGGTTGGGCTCTCGCTGGTGAGGATTAGTCAAGGCATATTGCGCGACGAGAACTCAATTCATCCTGTATCTTATCTGGTAAAAGGTTATCTCGGGGTAAAAGATGTTTATATGAGCCTGCCTGCGATAGTTAATTCCGGAGGAGTACGGGAAGTATTGGAATTAGATTTAGACGAAAAAGAACAGCTGGCTTTTAAGAATTCCAGCCAGGCGATCAGGAAAGTTCTTAACGAAATCGGTTTTTAATCTTAAATAAATGGAGGGGCTTAGATCATGGCAGTGATAAAACCCTTTTGCGGGGTAAGGTACTTTGGAAGAGATATATCTAAGTTGGTTTGTCCGCCCTATGATATTATATCTGAGAAGGAGAAAAACGAACTAAAGAAAACCTCGCGCTTTAATCTGGTAAGGATTGAACTGCCGGACCAAACCCGGGGCAAAGACAAATATAAAAATGCGAAATTTCTGTTCAATGACTGGCTGCAAAAAGACATCTTGGAACAGGACACTAAGGAATCTTTTTATTTATATGAACAGTATTTCAAAGATAAGACTAAATTTAAATCAAGAAAAGGTTTTTTTGCTGCGCTAAAACTTGAAAACCCTCATAAAGGTGTTGTAAAACCTCATGAAAAAACACTGGCCAAGCCGAAGGAAGACAGGCTTAACCTGATCAGGGCTGTCCAGGCGAACATAAGCCCTATTTTCGGGCTTTTTAATGATGATAATAAAAGCTTAATAAAACTATGCGATAAAACAGCATCACAAAAAGCAACATCTTATGCTAAAGATAGCAGCGGGGTAACCCATAAGCTGTGGAAAATCGATGATGAAGCAGGCTTAAACCTGTTAAAAAAAGTTTTGAAGGGCCAGGATATTTTTATAGCCGATGGCCATCACAGGTATGAAACTGCATGGAATTACCTCAATGAAAGAAAAAAATCAGCGTCTTATAAAAAAGCTGCGGGGTATAATTATGTTTTGACATATCTTTGTTCCATGGAAGACCCCGGGCTGGTCGTCTGGCCGACACACAGGGTCTTTACCGCACCAAAAGATATCGAAGAAAATATAGCTAAATATTTTAATATTTTGCCAAAAAACAAGTTCATGAAATTATCTTTAAAAACACCCCAGCCGATCCTTATTTACTATAAAGGGAAATCAAGGGCCTTGGCTGTAAAGAATGAGCGTATCCTGAAAAAAGCAATGCCCGATAAATGCAAAGCTTATCAGGAACTGGGGGTAAGCATATTGCACAATGTGTTATTAAAGGACCTTCAGGCAGAAGACCTTACGTATTTAAAAAGCGAAAAGGAAGCATATAAGCTTGCGGACAAAAAAGGAAATATGGCGGCGATAGTCCCGGCAACGCCTGTAAAATCCGTAAAAGAAATTGCCCTTGCAGGCCAGACAATGCCTCAGAAGTCAACATATTTTTATCCTAAAGTAATAACCGGCATGGTCATTAATAGGTTTTAAAACTATATGGCAGGAGAATTTTAATGAATATTTTTGATCTGGCAGTAGTTGCCTTGTTGGCTGCGAGCATATATTTTGGATACAAAACCGGGATTATAACAAGTTTTTTTTATGTTTTAAGCGGGTTTATAGGTATGTGGGCGGCTCAGGAGTTTGTAAATGAGCCAAAACTTAATTATTATCTCGTTTTTCTGGCAAGTGCAGGAGTGGTGATCCTTGTAGGTTTTTTTATAAGTCATTTGATAAAAAAACTTCCGTTTTCCTGGATCGACCACCTGTTCGGCGTGTTTCTCGGGATCATTCTTGGTTTTGTTATTATTGGAACGGTCATTTTTCCCGTTTCCTATCACCTGCCCCAAAAAACAAGGAACGCGGTAGCCACTTCGTTTACCGCAGAAAAACTTATACCGCGGTTCCAGAAAATGTTCCCGAAA
Organism: Candidatus Liberimonas magnetica; assembly: GCA_020523885.1. Classification (NCBI taxonomy): domain Bacteria; kingdom Pseudomonadati; phylum Elusimicrobiota; class Endomicrobiia; order Endomicrobiales; genus Candidatus Liberimonas; species Candidatus Liberimonas magnetica. Next base: position 153,101 of record JAJAPY010000005.1, read on the forward strand.
GTGAAACAATTTAACTTAAACGATATAAAAGATAAGATATCTCTTCCTGAATTTCCGAAAAGCCTAAGTTTTAAACTGCCGGCGGCTTTAAAAAAGATAAGCTTCTTTAATAAAATTAACAATAAACTAACTTCGTAATTGGATAAGGAGAATAAATTGAAAAAGTTAAAACTTGGTTTCCCAAAAGGAAGTCTGCAGGATTCTACGCTTGAATTGTTTAAAAAAGCGGGTATCCGCATAGATGCAGCATCCCGGTCATATTTCCCAAGTTGCGATGACCCTGAACTTGATATTATGATGGTACGGTCTCAGGAAATGGCGAAGTATGTAGAGGACGGAGTGTTTGATGCAGGGCTTACCGGATACGATTGGATATGCGAAACTAACTCTAAAGTAAAAGAAGTATGCGAACTTATATATGCAAAAAGCGGTTTCCGTCCAGTTAGATGGGTGCTTGCCGTGCCGAACAGTTCAAAAATAAGGTCGGTTAAAGACCTTAAAGGAAAACGCGTGGCAACTGAACTGGTAAGGTATGTAAAAAGGTTTTTTGCCAAAAACAAAGTCAAGGCTGAAGTGGAGTTTTCCTGGGGCGCAACGGAAGCAAAAGCTCCTGCCCTGGTAGATGCAATAGTAGAACTTACGGAAACAGGTTCATCGCTACGTGCCAACAATTTGAGGGTTATTCAGGAAATACTAGTTTCTACAACGCGTTTTATCGCCAATTACGGTTCTTTAAAAGACCCGTGGAAGAAAAATAAAATAGAGAACCTGGCGATCCTTTTAAAAGGCGCGCTGGATGCAGAAGGCATGGTAGGTTTAAAAATGAACGTGGCAAAAAAGAACCTGGGCAGGATAAACAGAATACTTCCGGCTCTTAAAAAACCCACTATATCGGAATTAAGCATAGACGGATGGGTTGCGCTTGAAGTAATAATGGAAGAAAAGACAGTAAAAAAAATAATCCCGGAACTCAAAAGAGCCGGCGCCGAAGGAATAATCGAGTACCCGCTAAATAAAATAATATACTGATAAACGTGAGGTAAAAAAATGGCAGCAAATGAAATATCGAAAGTTTTACGCAAGCATGACGACCTTCTGAAAAAATATAACGTCAAAGCTGTTTTTTTGTTTGGCTCCTGCCTGCGCAGCGAAGAAAAGGAAAACAGTGACATAGATTTTATTATAGATTTCAAAGAACCTGTTAGTATTCTTGAACATGTTAAATTAAAAAACGAACTGGAAATAATTTTTGGCAGGCAGGTTGACATTGTAACACGCAAAGCCTTAAAACCTGCAATTCGCGAGAATATTTTAAAAGAGGCCGTGGCTGTATGAGGAATAACAAGTTGTATCTGGAAGATATCAGAGAAGCAGCTGCAAGGATAATGGAGTATACCCGGCCATTGACATCGGATGGTTTTGTTTCAGATACAAAAACTTTCGATGCAGTAATAAGAAACCTGGAAATTATCGGAGAAGCGGCAAAAAACATTCCTGAAGCTTTTAAAAGCAAGTATCCGGACGTGGAATGGAAAGCGATCGTTGGAATGAGGAATATCCTTACTCATGAATATTTCGGGCTGGATTATGAAGAAATCTGGAAAACTATAAAAAAAGAGATACCGGACCTAAAAAAAGCAGTGGAAAAGATACTTGGTGAACTTACAAATGAATGACGTCAGGGTTCGTTTCGCTCCATCGCCTACGGGTTACCTTCATATAGGAGGCGCAAGGACAGCGCTTTTTAACTGGCTTTTTGCCAGGAATATGAAAGGTAAATTTATACTTCGAATAGAAGATACAGACGAGGTGCGCTCTACCGCACAATCGGTGGGCGCTATCATTGAAAGCATGAAATGGCTCGGGCTTGACTGGGACGAAGGGCCAACCCAAATTGAAGACAAGGTTAGTGATGATAAGAGATTTTTAATAAGCGGGAGAAATTATTTAGGAAATTGTCCTCCATACTTTCAGATGGAAGCCAAAGAAAAAGGTATCTATCAAGAATTTGTAGATAAACTTATCACTCAAGACAAGGTTTATCCATGTTATTGCACAAACGAAGATGTAGAAACAATGCGCCAGAAAGCACAAGCCAAAAAACAGATCCCGAAATACGATGGCACCTGTCGCAAACTGACTAACCTTGAAAGAGATCAAAAAAAAGCTAAAGGCCTTCCGTCAGTTATTAGGTTTAAAATGCCGGATGAAGGCAGTGTTTCATTTGACGACATAGTACGGGGATATGTGTCATTTGAAAACGCAGTACTGGATGATTTTGTTATTATGAAAGCAAATGGTGTGCCGACATATAACTTTGCCTGTGTTGTTGACGATTTCAGGATGCAAATATCTCATGTAATAAGAGGTGACGATCATCTGTCAAATACTCCAAAACAGATTCACCTTTATAATGCCCTAGGTTTCCAATTGCCAAAGTTCGCACATCTTTCTATGATACTTGGGTCAGACGGGTCGCGGCTTTCAAAGCGCCACGGGCACACATCCGTGCTTGAATATAGGAGCGACGGTTACCTGCCTGGCGCCCTGGTGAACTATCTTGCCCTCTTGGGCTGGTCTACTACGGAGAGCCAGCAGCTTTTTAAACTTGATGAATTGATAAAGAAATTTTCACTTGAAAGGTGTTCTAAAAACCCTGCTGTTTTTGATAACCAGAAACTTCAGTGGATGAACGGCGAATATATAAGGCAGCTTTCGCCCGAAAACCTGAAAGAAAACTTCTATTCCTGGCTTGGCAAAAACCCGGAAGTTCAAGCAAAGATAAGCTCCTGGGACAGGAATTTGATCGACAGGCTCATTGTCATGGAACAGGAAAAGATAAAGCTTTTAAAGGATATACCCGGGCTTATTGACATATTCTTTGTTGATGCTGTAGAATATCAACCTGAAGCTGTTGAAAAGGTGCTAAAAAAAGACAGCGCTAAAATGGTCCTTGAAGAGAACCTGAAAAACCTCGGCGGTTTAAACGATTTTAATGCGGATACTTTAGAAAAGTATGCCAGGGATTTTGCAGCACAGAAGACCCTGGGTACAGGCAAGGTTTTCCATCCTCTTAGAGTAGCTGTTTCAGGCAGGACACAAGGGCCGAGCCTTTTCCACATGATGGAGATCCTGGGGAAAGAAAAAACTTTAAAAAGAATAAATGAATGCCTGATGAAATGTTTCTAAAAGATGTAATTATCCCGCCAAGGCGGGATGTCACCCGTCCTTCGCCCCTTACGGGGACTACGGACGCCGTCGTCCAAAGCCTGACTATGGCGTCGGACGAGGACACAGCGTTATTAAAGGGAGCCTCCGGCTCCTGCCAGAGGAGTCCCATATGGAACAAAAAAACATGAACCCGCATTTTTTAAGTATTGTTATGGTTTTTGCCGGCAGCTGCTGGCAGCATTTAGGGAAAGTCCCGAACCAGATAACAGGCAAAATTGAAAAAGACCTGGCCCAGGCGCAAATGGCCATTGATATACTTGATATGTTAAGCCAAAAGACAAAAGGCAACCTGACAAGCGAAGAAGATAAATTTCTTTTAAGTACACTTAGCGATTTACAGTTGAATTATGCGGATGAAGTAGATAAAGAAGCAAAAACACCTCAGCCACAGGTTAAAGAAGAACAAAAAACGGAAACAAAGCAAACGGATCCAGAGGTAAAGAAATAAAAAGTCTTGTCGTTTACTTTGTACTATGCACTCTAAACTATGAACTGTAGTTATATTGCCCCGTGGGCCGCAGTCCGAGGAATAACGAGGACATGGTTTGCGGCGGGTGCGAGAAGGTGAGCACCCCGGCAACACAGGCTGGCAATTACAGTTAAAAGAAGTTTTTAAATAAGGTTTTAATTGCCCCGTGGTGTAACGGTAACACAATCGGCTCTGGACCGGTAATTCAAGGTTCAAATCCTTGCGGGGCAGCCACTCTTTGGCGACAGAACTCCAAAAGAGAGAATTCCAGAGCCTAGCAAAAAAGCATTGAATTATTAAGTATTTTAGTGACGATCATTGAAACATCAAAATTGAGCAAAAAATAAAGACTCAATTAGAGAGGTTTAGCCAGAGAAATAGCTTGATAAATCATGCAAATATTTATCTCTGTATCTCTAAATTGGCTGATCCAAAAAATCAAAAGTTTCAGAGCTATTTTGGCTTTTTTATTGATTTTTTAGCGTATTTTAAGTAGGCTAAAAAGCTCTGAACCAAAAATCGCCGTATAATTTGAAAATAAAGGCAAAACCCCTCTCTTTTAAAACAGAGAGGTCAAGCAGAAAAAGAAAATAAATGGATAAAAAAGCTTATAAATCATCAGAAGAATGGTTTAGCCAGGCAGACTACGACATAGAAACCGCAAAGGCCATGTTGAAAACTCGCAGGTACATATATGCTGTTTTTATGTGCCACCTTTCAGTAGAAAAGGCATTGAAGGGGATTTATACAAAAGTCTTGGAAAAGGATGCTCCAAAAACGCACAATCTAATATACCTTTACGAGCAAACAAAGCTTCAGATGCCAGATGAAATACTGCGATTTGTAAACAACTTAAATGATTTAAGCATTCCTACAAGGTATCCCGATGAACTTAAATCAATGATGGTTAATTATAATAAAGACAGAACGCAAAAGATTTTCGATGAAACAAAAAAGGTGTTATCATGGCTAAAAGAACAATTATAAGAGCGAAAGATTTATTATTTAAGTTATTCCGAGAAAGAGATATATCATTAGAGAAAGTAGTGGTATTCGGATCTTATGCAAAAAAAACCGCCCGGCCCGACAGTGATCTTGATATAATAGTTGTCTCAAGGGCCTTCAGGGATAAGGACATATTTAAGAGGGTGGAACTTGCAAGCGGAATAAGTGGAAGCCTAGTTCATGCAATGAATAAACCAATTGATTTGATGTTCTACTCTGATAAAGAATGGGAAAGCGGTTCCTCAATAATAATGAATACAGCCAAGCATGAAGGGCTGGTATTTAGCAAATAGTTGCGAATCGGGTTCAGAGCAAAATATGTTGAAATATCAATAGAAAACGAGATATAGTTATTTAAGAGTCTGAATCCCTTTGGGGCAGCTTTTTATTTAAGGTCATAACTTTCACTCGACATTTCCAGAGACCATTTATACGAAAAGCCAAATAAATCGTCGTAAATCCAAAGTTTAGTGCCTTCAAAGCACTCTCTAACTCCTTATAACACACTACCCAGCCTCAAATACTTAAAAAATAAACCCAATTTGTATCTCGCTATCTCTAAAAAGCGAGATATGAAAAATTGAAAATTCCAAAGTATATTTAAAGAAAGTGAAAAGTAAAAGTCTGTTTAAAAAAAGTTTGTATGAATATTTTATGATACATAGAATCAATTAGAATGATTTAAAATATAGAACAATATCTGGCTTATGAATAGCACTTGTACTGAATGTCCCTAATGCGAGTGGACAATTTGAAATGCATTGAAATATCAGTTGTTATTTGAATTTTTGTATGAGGCAAAACCGGACAAAGATAAGAATCCAGCCCTTCCTTAAACAGCTTTTAGGAAGAGCTGGGTCAAAACCGATTGACATTGCTGAATAATCGCAAATTGAGCCCTATATTTTATTTATACGTGATACTAAAACTTTACCCCATTCTTTGGGGCGTCATCCCTTCGGGAGATCACCCGCAGGGTGAAAATCCCGCTTTATCCACGTATAGATTCATAGTGTTCAAGTTTGCGGGATAAAAGTATCGCTGTTTCACGCAGGAAAAGCATGAAATATGCTATAATACTGATATTAGCATAGCCCGCAAATCAGAGAGATAGTTATATATCAAGATAAACCGGGCAGTTTATAATTCAAAAATCAATTCACTAATATCCAATGTCCCGTCACTGATTTTTCGAAGTTTAAAGTTCGGTTTTTTGCAAGGGAGGGTTACACTTGAGCCTCAACAGATCCTTCGCAATTTTTTATCCTCGATAAATATACATGCCTAAAAATCTTCTACAAAATATTATAGCATCTTTTCTAATTTATGGAAAATAACGATTATTTCAAGCCAGGACAATTATTTAAGTTAAGCTATTTAATTGGCAGGATAAAAAGCATAAGGTCGTTTAAAGATCTCATGCAAAGGCTTTATAGCGCCTGTGTATTGTTTTATAAAGTAGCGGCCTTTAGGTACGGGAAAAAATACTGGAAGAGGCTTGAAGAAATACGGGATTTGTCTAAAAAAGCCGGGCTGTTTGTAGAGCAGGGCAAGGCCAGTGCCAGAGAGGGCAGGTATGCCGAGGCGGAAGAAGAATTTAAGGAAGCGATAAAGATAGATGCTAAGAGCGAGGCAGCACACCAGGAACTTGGGAAAGTTTATTATATCCAGAACAGGCTAAGCGAAGCGGAGGAAGAGTTAGGGAAGGCTATCAAGATAAACAAAAAGAACAGGAACACGCAATTGCTGCTGGCAAAGGTATACAGCGCAGAAAATAAATATGTACCTGCTTTGGATGCTTTTTTTAAATTAATCAGTCCCGGCATGGATAATACCGGGATATATACAGAAATAGAAATTGTATATGGAATCAGCAAAGAATATGACAAAGCTATAAAAGGGTATAAACAAGCCATAGCCAGGGGTGTTGATGATGGCTGGATACATCTTGCATTGACTAAAGTATATCTACAAAAAGAAGTATACGATGATGCTATAAAAGAATATAAAGAAGCCATTAAAAGAGGAATGGATACTAAAGGAATACATTTGGATCTTGCCGGGGTGTATATCCGGAAAAAAGACTACGCTAATGCTATAAAGGAATATAAAAAAGCTATAGAAATAGGCGGAGATGATATAAACACACATTTAGAAATCGCACGTGCATATTACAACAATATGCAATATAACCTTGCTATCGGAGAATGTAGCAGGGCTCAAAAATCTTACTCGTCTATTGATGCGCTTCGTATTATGATAAAGGCATATAAGAAACTTAAAAATTATGATTTATGCCTAGAGACGGGCAAGGAGTATATAAAAAGGGAAAATGAAGAAGATGTTGAATATAATAAAAAATTGATAGATACATTTAAGGCTGAAAATAAAGGCAGAGGCACAGTTGAGGATCTATCAGTTAAGATCATAAGGACGGCATATTTTGAGAATTTCCCAAAAAGAGAAATAAATTATTCTTTACTGCTGCCTCTCGGGATGGCCCGTATAGTTTCATATCTCAGGTCAAACGGTATAGAGGTAGACCAGGACGACCTCTATATTAAGGTAAACCAGGGCAATATGTTCGCAGGCGAAGATGAGAGGATAGACAGGGATGTTTTTTTTGATAATGAAAGAGTGATAAGGTATGCCCAGGGGAAAGATGATATAGATATCGAAAAAATACTTGAAAAGACAGAGGAGATGACAAGGTTGAAAGGGTATAAAGTTATCCTGATTTCCATGTGCACATCATTCGTAGATAAAAGCGGATGCATGTTCGTCCTGGCTCTGGCAAGGTTTTTAAAGAAAAAGTATAACCCGCTTATCATCGTCGGCGGGCAGGGCAATACAGTAGAGGATATGGTGAAATACAATAACAAGAACATAGATTTTATAGTTGATAAGAAAGGCGAGAAACCCCTGTTCATGCTGCTGTCAGCCTTAAAATATAAGATAGATATAGACAAAATCCCCGATATTTCAATAACGAATAACGGGAAACTAATAAAAACAAACCTGCGCAGCAAGTTGGATATCATTCCTGATTTTAACGGCCTTCCGCTGGCTCTGTATGAATACAGGAATAAATGGGAACCGGGTGCCGGGTGTGATAAAGAGACAAAGGACAGCATAGTTGGATTTAATAACAGCAGGACCTTGGTATCACCGTATGTAATGATGGAAGGTTGTTCTCATGAATGCGCTTTCTGTTGTGATTCCACCTCGGATATTTTGCTTTCTCTGGACCCGAAAAAAGCAGTAGAGTATATGTCAAAACTAAATAAAATCTACGGTATAAAGTACTTCCTGTTTTTAAATAACACAATAAACCTGTCAAAGAAATATATAAATGAATTGTGCGATGAAATAATAAATTCAGGCCTTGATATTTTATGGTGCGATTGTGCAAGGGGAGATAACCTTGACAGCCAGACGCTTTTTAAGATGAGAAAAGCAGGGTGTATAAGGCTGATATACGGCATGGAAACTGCAAGCCCGAGGCTGTTGAAATATGTAGATAAAGAAATAAATTTAAAGCGGCTGGAAGACATCATTTCCTGGACCGATGAGGCAGGGATATGGACGGGTATAGAGATAATATGCGGGTTCCCGCACGAGACAAAAGAAGATATAGAGATGACGGTAGATTTCCTGAATAAAAATAAAAAACACATTAATTGGATCTATTATAATATATTTAAATTACTTCCAACCAGCAGGATAAATTCAGACCGCAAAAAATACGGGATAGAGAATGTTTTTATAAATGACGAGGCAAAGCAATATGTGAGCGCCAGGTTAAGGACATCGCTGGAAAGTGCTTTTGATGAGATAGGCGGTTTAAGGTGGGGCGACAAAATAAAGCAGATGGTAGAAAGGTATGATTATGTCGTAGATAAAACTAAAGTTAACGGCAAAAGCCTTCCTGATTATGAGATGGAACATTTTTTATTTTATTTGTACTCAAAATACAAAGATAAAAATGAAATATTAAGAGTTTTTAATAAAGTGAGAGACGGTATTAATTCATAGTATAGGAATTTGAAAATCCTATACTTGATTACACAGATTATTAACTGCGATTACACCGAGTAACGTTAAAACCGCTTATGTAATCACTGTTATCTTTATGTAAAAGCTGCGTAATCGACAAGTTCTCGAAGAGGCTGACTTGTGGACAGGAACGACGGTTATTTCAAGCCAGGACAATTATTTAAGTTAAGCTATTTAATTGGCAGGATAAAAAGCATAAGGTCGTTTAAAGATCTCATGCAAAGGCTTTATAGCGCCTGTGTATTGTTTTATAAAGTAGCGGCCTTTAGGTACGGGAAAAAATACTGGAAGAGGCTTGAAGAAATACGGGATTTGTCTAAAAAAGCCGGGCTGTTTGTAGAGCAGGGCAAGGCCAGTGCCAGAGAGGGCAGGTATGCCGAGGCGGAAGAAGAATTTAAGGAAGCGATAAAGATAGATGCTAAGAGCGAGGCAGCACACCAGGAACTTGGGAAAGTTTATTATATCCAGAACAGGCTAAGCGAAGCGGAGGAAGAGTTAGGGAAGGCTATCAAGATAAACAAAAAGAACAGGAACACGCAATTGCTGCTGGCAAAGGTATACAGCGCAGAAAATAAATATGTACCTGCTTTGGATGCTTTTTTTAAATTAATCAGTCCCGGCATGGATAATACCGGGATATATACAGAAATAGAAATTGTATATGGAATCAGCAAAGAATATGACAAAGCTATAAAAGGGTATAAAGAAGTAATAGCCAGGGGTGTTGATGATGGACGGATACATATTGCATTAGCAAAGGTATATGTACACAAAGAAGAATACGGTAATGCAATTGTGGAATATAAAAAGGCTATGGAAAGAGGCGGAGATGATATAAACGTACATTTAGATATCGCACGGGCATATTATAAGAATGCGCAACACAATCTTGCAATCGAGGAATGTGCCAAGGTCCAGGAAACCGCTCCGTCGCTTGAAGCGCTTCGTATTATGATACAGGTATATAAGAAACTGAAAAACTTTGATCTATGCATACAGACAGGCAATGAATATATAAAAATGGAAAATGAAAAAGATAAAGAATACAATAAGAAATTATTAGCTATATTCAGCGTTAATAAAATAAATAGAGGCAGAGAAAAAGAATTAACGGTCAAGATCATCCGTACGCCGTATTTCGAGAAAAAGCCGGAAGATAAGTTAGATTATTGTTTGCTGCCGCCTATAGGTATTGCGCGGATAGCGTCGTACTTAATGTCAAACGGGATAAAGGTGGACAAAGATGACCTCTACATCAAAGTAAACCATGACAACATGTTCGGAAACGAACGAGACAGGATAGACAGGGAAGTCTTCTTTGATGAAAAAAGGGTCTTAGAATACGTGCAGGGGAAAGACGATATAGATATTGAAAGCATATTTAAAAAAACAGAAGAAAGGACAAAACTGGAAGGATATAATGTTATTTTGATCTCTTTGCCTGCAATAGTAGGCAATACGAGCGGGTATATGTTCGTCTTATCTTTTGCGAGGTACTTAAAGGGAAAATATAATCCTGTCATCATAATAGGAGGGCTGGATGATACGGTAGTTGATATGATAAGATACGATAACAAAAATATTGATTTTATAATTAAAGGGAAAGGTGAGAAACCCCTGTTCATGCTTTTATCAGCCTTGAAATATGGGATAGACGTTCGTAAGATCCCTGATATTTCAATAGAAAATGACGGGAAATTGATAGCGACAGACCTGCACAGCAAGCTGGATGTCGTTCCTGATTTTAGCGGGCTTCCGCTGGAACTGTATGAATATAAGAGCAGGTGTAAACCGGATGATAAGTACGACGATGAAGCCAAAGAGGTAGTTAACGGATTTAATAACAGCAAAGTAATGGTATCGCCGTTCGTGATGACGGAAGGCTGTTCATATGAGTGCGCGTTTTGCGGCGATTCGTTCAGGGATATTATATTTTCTCTGACCCCGAAAAGAGTTGTTGAACATATAAGGACCTTAAATGAAAGATACGGGACGAAATATATTTTCTTTTTAAACAACACGATCAACCTGTCAAAAAAATATATGAATGAATTTTGCGATGAGATAATAAATTCGGGCCTTGATATTTTGTGGAGCGATTGTGCAAGAGCGGATAACCTTGATAGGGATACGCTTTTAAAGATGAGAAAAGCAGGGTGCATAAGGCTGATATACGGAATGGAAACTGCAAGCCCGAGGTTATTAAGATATATTGATAAGCAGATCAACTTAAAACGTTTAGAAGACATACTCTCCTGGACCGATGAAGCGGGGATATGGACAGGCATAGAAATAATATGCGGTTTCCCGGGCGAAACAAAAGAAGATATCAAGATGACGGTAGAATTCCTCAATAAAAACAAGAAGCATGTTAATACCATCTTTAACAATATATTTTATTTGATCGGAGGCAGCAAGATGTTTTTATATGCGGGAAAATACGGCATAAGGAATATAATTAAGACCGACACATATAAATACGAGCGTGATAGGTTAAGGGGGGTAAGCAGGAATGCTTTTGACGAGGCAGACGGTTTAAAATGGGAAGATAAATTAAAACAAATGTCCGATGCCTATGACTATATGCAGAAAATAACCAATTCTAATAGTAATTACCTGACGGATTATGACGCCGAGCATATGTTGTTTTACATGTATTCAAAATATAAAGATAAAAAAGAAATAGTGAGGATTTTTGATAAATTGTCCGGATATAAAACATAGCAGCTTTTAAAGTGCAGTAAGGGAATAACCTAAAATGTGGCACGTTTATATTTTGGAATGCAAAAATTTGAGCCTCTACACCGGGATAACGGACAATCTCAAGAGGCGCATTAAACAGCATAAGGAAGGTAAAGGCAGCAAATATACCAGGTCATTCGGCGTAAAAAAACTGCTTTATGAAGAAAAACACCCGACTAAGAGCTCAGCACTGAAAAGAGAGGCTGAAATAAAAAGTTTTGAAAGAGAAGAAAAGCTTGCCTTGATAAATAGAAAAGAGTGTAATTGTTGACTACTGAGTATAAGAGTGATAAAATTAAATATTATTTGGAATCAAAGAGATGGCTTGGAGGCTCAGTTATGCAAAAAAGAAAGTTTTACATAGGTTCTGATCATGCCGGTTATAATTTAAAAGAATACGTAAAATCAAACCTTAATAAAAAAGGCTATGTTGTAGAAGATCTCGGGACATATGACAAAACCAGCGTGGACTATCCGGATTTTGCAAAAAAAGTAGCTATTAAGGTAAGCCGGGACAAAGACACTTCCGGTGTTTTGATATGCGGGACGGGGATCGGCATATCGATAGCAGCGAACAAGGTGCCCGGTATAAGGGCTGCGTTGTGTAATGACCCTGCCTGCGCGGCTTTGGCAAGGAAACATAATGATGCAAATATCCTTGTACTTGCCGGAAGGCGATATAATAAGCGGAAAGTAGACAGTATCCTAAAATCCTGGCTTAAGGCAGATTTTGAAGGCGGGAGACATTTACGAAGAGTAAACAAGATAAAGAATATAGAACGAGAATTTTCTAAAAAGACAAATAATGGATGTCAGAATTAAACTTATCATATTTGACCTGGACGGCACTCTTGTAAACACGAAAAAAGATATCGCAAGGGCTATTAATTATTCTTTGGTCAATGTCGGGCTTAAGGAGAAAGATATAGAAACTATCACTTCATACATCGGAGAGGGCCTGAGAAATACAATGTTTAAAGCCCTTGACCTGAAACATGAAGAGCTGCTGGATAAGGCAGTAGGACTTTTCAAGAGTTACTATATCGAACATCCGGTTGATGATGCCTATGTATATCCCGGAGTTAAAGAATTTTTAGAGAAAGCAACGATGACAAAAGCCGTGATAAGCAATAAAGACAGGGATTTATGTGTAAAAACACTTGAATTATTAAACATAAATGGATACTTTGATGTTGTGGTAGGCGGTGAAGACCCGAATTGCAGGAAACCTGACCCCTGCCCGCTTCTTAAGGTAATGAAAAACTTAGGTGTTGATTCCTCTTCTTCAATGATAGTAGGCGATATGGAATCTGATATAATCGCAGGCAAAGCCGCAAAAATCAAAACCTGTGCCGTAACATACGGATTTGGGAAAATAGAGGACATAAGAAAAGCCGCCCCTGATTATTTAATAGACAGCTTCTCAGAACTAAACAAATTTATAAATTAACCTGACAATTCCCCTGTAATGGGAGAGAATACTTGATATATTTATACCTTGATGAAAGTGGAGATTTGGGGTTTGATTTTATCAATAAAAAGCCGTCCCGTTTCTTTGTAGTTACGATATTGGCTGTGCAAGGTGAGGATGCACGGCGTAGGATAACAATTGGGGTAAAGCGTACTCTTAGAAGGAAATTGAATCCTGCAAGCAAACGTCAAAGGATGGTTGAGGAACTGAAAGGCACTGATACTACATTTGAGGTCAAACAATATTTTCTCCGGCAAATTAAGGACGCTAAGTTTTCAATTTACAGTATTGTTTTGAATAAAAAACGGGTATATGAATACCTTCTCAAAGATAAATCCCGTGTTTATAACTGGGTAGCGCGCCTTTTATTGGATAATGTGAATATTTCAGGGGCGCAGACAAGGGTTATGCTTGTGCTTGATAAATGCAAAGGAAAACGTGAAATAGAGGATTTCAATACTTATATCAGGTCGCAGTTACAGGCACGGATAAATCCAAAAATTCCTCTAGATATACGCCATCTTGATTCGTTACAGGAATGCTGTTTACAAGCATGCGATATGTTTGCCTGGGGAATTTTTAGAAAATATGAGCGCAGGGATAATAAATGGTGGAATGTTTTTAAAGAAAAGGTGGTTTATGACGGAACATATCTGCCTGAAAATAAAAATGAGCGCGCCCTATAAATTTTATCGTTTCGGCTTTTGCCTACCAGATGGAAGGGAACACCGAAAACAACTTATAAAGGACTTATCGCTCAATAATAATATACTCAAATATTCGTTGATTGTCAATAGGAAGCAAAAAGTAAATTGATTAAGATACATCTTAAGGAAATATAAACCATGTTATTTAAAAAATATTTTATAATAGCAATTACTTGTATTTTTCTCTTTTCTTAATAGGGGACGGTCTTAAGATATTAAGATAACAGATATAAGAAGAAACAGCATAAGTTTTCAAAAATAGTTTCAGGCAAAGTATTCATATAGATTTTAGCTTACAAGGATAAGGAATATTTAGTAAAATACTAAAAAAGGAAGAAACATGACAGAACTTAATGAACCAAAAGACAAGGGAAAAGATTTTATCCGTACCATCATAGATGAAGATATAAAGAACAACAAGAACAGCGGCAGGGTCGAAACCAGGTTCCCACCTGAACCGAACGGGTACCTGCATATAGGGCATGCAAAGGCTATATGCCTTAATTTTGGGCTGGCAAAAGAATATAACGGGGTTTGTCATTTAAGGTTTGATGATACAAATCCGGTAAAAGAAGATGTCGAATATGTAGATTCTATACAAGAGGATGTAAAGTGGCTTGGTTTTGACTGGGGAAAACACCTTTACTATGCCTCTGACTATTTTGACAGGTTCTATGAATATGCAGTTGAATTAATAAAGAAAGAAAAGGCTTATATATGCAATTTAAGTCCGGAAGAGACACGGCTTTACCGCGGCACACCGACAGAACCTGGGAAAAACAGCCCTTACAGGGACAGGCCGGTAAAGGAAAGCCTTGAGCTTTTTGAAAAAATGAAAAATGGCGAGTTTAAGGAAGGGGAATGTATCCTAAAAGCAAAAATAGATATGGCTCACCCGAATATCAACATGAGAGACCCTGCGCTTTACAGGATAAAACATGCCGAACATCACAGGACAGGCAATAAATGGTGTATATACCCGATGTATGATTATGCCCACCCGATATCTGACGCCATAGAAGACATAACGCATTCTATATGCACTTTAGAATTTGAAGACCACAGGCCTTTGTATGACTGGGTTTTGGATAACATAACGATAAGCTGCCATCCGCAGCAGATAGAATTTGCAAGGCTTAATTTAACATATACAGTTATGAGCAAAAGAAAACTCCTTGAACTTGTAAAGGACGGCATAGTCACCGGCTGGGATGATCCAAGAATGCTTACGATCTCAGGGCTTAGGAGAAGAGGGTATACCCCAGAGGCTATCAGAAATTTCTGCGACAGGATAGGCGTTGCAAAAACGAACAGTACTATAGATATCGCCCTTTTAGAATATTTTATACGGGAAGACTTAAACAGGACAGCGCAAAGAATTATGGCTGTACTTGACCCGTTAAAAGTAGTAATAAATAACTATCCGGAAGGCCAGGTTGAATATTTCGATGCAGATAACAATCCGGAAAACCCGGAACAAGGAGTAAGAAAAATACCGTTTTCAAAAGTTATTTATATAGAAAAAGAGGATTTTAGGGAGAATCCGCCGCCCAAATATTTCAGGCTTACCCCTGCCCAGGAAGTCAGGCTAAAACATGCGTATATAATTAAATGCGAGAAAGTTATTAAGGACAGTGAGACCGGAGAACTGCTTGAACTGCACTGCACTTATGATCCTAAAACCAAAAGCGGAATGCCCGATGCACAGCGCAAGGTAAAAGGTACCCTTCACTGGGTCTCGGCCCTGCACGCGATGGACGCTCAAGTAAGGCTTTATGACCGGCTATTTCTAAAGGAAAACCCTGATGATGCAGGCGAAAACGAAGATTTTAAGGCCAGTTTAAACCCCGATTCAGTAAAGCGTCTCAACTCATGCAAAATCGAAAATATTTTTAAAACCTATAAGACAGGCGATACCTATCAGTTTTTAAGAAACGGTTATTTTTGTATCGACAAGGATTCTACCGGTGAAAAGATTATATTTAACCGTACAGTAACTTTAAAAGATACCTGGGCAAAAATAGAAAAATCAGGCAAAAAATAAAGCTTGAAAGATTAAATTGATTTAACAATGCTTTTTTGGTAAGATTTTGTCACGCTATTAAAATATACTATGAATAAGAAAGAATTACAGAACATCCTTGCGGTATTCAATACTCTTGTAGAGTTTAAAACTACCGTACTGCATTTTTATGAAGCCTGTGCAAGCTGTTATATGGAAGACAGGTCTTTCTGGGATTCCCTGGTTGAAGAAGAAAGGCATAAGATACAGGATATAAAAAGAATGGCCGCCATAATAAACGAACGGCCGGATAAATTTGAAGTCGGCGAACAATTCAAATCCGATTTAACACAAATATTTTCTTTATATGCAAAAAACAACATCAGGAAAGTTAAAAACTGCAGCCTTTCAAAACGAGATGCCCTGATAACAGGGTTAAATATCGAACTGTCTTCCACAAGTACAAAATATAATGAGATAGTAAGGACTTCTGACTTCGAGTATCTGGGGATAGCAAAAGATGTTACCTCAAATATTCTTGTTCACAGAAGTAAACTAAACAAGAAGATCAATGCATTAGACAAACTGTCAAATGCGGAAAACGGGCCCAGTGATTTGAATGTATCAGAGCAGGATAAAGAAGCTTCAACAATAAAATATATTGACCCGGTTATAAACATAATATTGGCCCATAATCAATTCAAGGAATATCTTGGGTTGTTCAGGTCAGTCATTGCGGAAGAAAATCCGAAACAGCACGTTTGGGAAAACATTGAGAAAGTTGTTCGCTTTAACATGAATGAAATTGAGAGCCATTTTCTATTTGAAGAGAGTTTTGTGTTTAAAAAAGTATCCGAAAGCCCTGTATATTTAGAGGCAGCTCCTGTGGTGGACGAACTTTTAAAAGAACATAACAAGTTAAGGAGTATTATAAAAAATGTCGAGGCCCTGCTTTTAAAAAGCGATATTCCTTTGTCGAAAGAAAAGGGAAGTAAATTAAGAATGATTTTAAATGATTTTATTGACATTGTCCTTAGCCATTTGTCAAAAGAAGAAGAAAAAATATTGCCCCTTTTAAATACTTTAAAGCAATAATTAAGGGTTCGTAAAATGGATCAGGAAGATACCTCTAAGATCAAAGCCATTTTTGAAGTATTAAAAAGGTTTAAATCCTCGTTCCTTGAATTTTGCCAGGCATCGGCAGATGTGTGGGTGGAAGACAAAGGGTTCTGGCTATCTCTTGCAGAGGAAGTACAAAGGCATATAAATGATGTAGATAAAATGGCAGTTAAAGTACAAGAAAGGCCCGGAGATTTTGAAATAGGGGAACCGTTCAGGTTTGATGTAGTGGATATGTTCCTATCTGACATAAAAAAAAATATTAAGTTATTAAAAAACAAAGAGCTGTCAAAAAAAGAAACGCTTGTAATTGCCAGGAACATTGAGCAATCGGTGTTAGGCACAAAATATAGCGAGATAGTAAAAACCAATGACCAGGAATACTTGGAGCTGGCAAAAGAGGTTATTTCCCAGACAGTCCTGCTCAAAGGTAGGTTGAACAAAAGAATCAGCGATCTTGACAGAGGGCTATGGGAGATAAAACCGCAAGAAGTGATAAAAAAAACCGTGATCCCGGATATACCGAAGCCAGCCTCTATCGATGATAAAGGCCCTACTAAAGCATCGGAAAGCTTCCTGAAGGTAAATTCATATCATAACCTGTATAAGGAGTATTTGGTGTTGATGCAGAAAATCGAGACCGAACTTCAAAAGCACAGCATCTGGATGCATCTTGAAAAAATCGAAAAATTCATGAAAAGGGATATAAGCGAGCATTTTAATTTTGAAGATGAAGTTATATTTAAACAAATACTGTCCGAGAATACAGATGACACAATGAGGCAATTGATAGATGAGCTAGAGAACGATCATAAAATGCTTATCGATAAAATAAGCCAGTTTGAGCAGATCGTTTACGGAGTGGTATTCCCTCTATCAAAGAAAAAAACAGAAGAGCTGTCGATACTGATACAGGAGTTCACGATTATTTCCTTAAATCATCTTAATAAAGAAGAAGATAAAATCCTCCCTTTAGTGAAATAGAATATCAGATATATAAGATAAGAAAGAATATAAAATTAACCCAGCCCTTCTATAAGTTGTTTTTAGTAGAGATTGGCTGATATAAAATTAAATGAAATACTCTGCAATAGCAAACTATTCTAATAGTTTTAAAGAAGGGCTGGGTGAAATTCATAGCTGATTTACACATCCATTCTCATTATTCCCTTGCTACCAGCAAAAATCTTACGCCCGAACACCTGGACCTTTGGGCGCAATTAAAAGGCATTGATGTCATCGCTACCGGTGACTGCATCCATCCTGCCTGGCTTAAGGAGTTAAAAGAAAAACTTGAACCTAATAAGAGCGGCCTGTACAGGTTAAAAGACAGATATAGGCTGAGAACAGAGGATATAAAACTGCCGAAAAAAGTAAAAAAAGAAATAAACTTTATTTTGCAGACTGAATTAAGCTGTATTTACAAAAAAAACGGGAAGGTAAGAAAAGTACACAGCATAACTATATTGCCTGATTTTGCTTCGGCAGAAAAACTTCAGAAGCAGCTAGAAAAAAAAGGCAACATAGAATCTGACGGAAGGCCTATCCTTGGAATTGATGCAAAAAATATCTTGGCTATGACGCTTGTTTCAAACGATAAGGCATTTGTCATTCCTGCGCACATATGGACACCGTGGTTCTCGGTGCTCGGGCAGAATTCAGGTTTTGACAGTATCAGTGAATGCTATGAGGACCTTACTAAATATATTTTTGCTCTCGAGACAGGTTTGTCAAGCGACCCGCCGATGAACTGGGCATGCAGTTTTTTGGACGGTTTCAGGCTGGTCTCAAATTCGGATGCACATTCGCCGGAAAAGCTTGGCAGGGAAGCGAATATCTTTGATACCGAGTTGTCCTATGACGGGGTATATAATGCGTTGAAAAATGATTCCGGGTTTACCGGGACTATTGAATTCTTTCCTGAAGAAGGAAAATACCATTTCGACGGGCATAGAAAATGCGGTATCTGCTTTAGCCCCGGGGAAAGCATAAAACACAAAGGTATTTGCCCTGTGTGCAAAAAATCCGTTACGAAAGGTGTAGCTTCCAGAGTAGAAAGCTTAAGCGACAGGAAAGATTTAAACGGTTTTAAAAATAGAAAAGAATTTTATTCGATAACATCGCTTCCGTCAATTCTTAGCGAGATATTGTCCTGCGGAGTAGCGTCCAGGAAAGTCAAAGAGGCATATTTTGACGTGATCGACAAAGTAGGCTCGGATTTTTATACTTTATTGTTTGCCGGGCTTGATGAAATAAGGCATCGCAAAGGAGAGGTCTTATCTGAAGCTGTAAAAAGGCTTCGTCAGAAGAAGGTCCATATAAAAGAGGGTTTTGACGGAAAATTCGGCAGGATTAAAGTGTTTAGCGACAAAGAGATGAAAGAGATAGGCAATAAAGTTTCTCTTGCTGCACGAACAAATCCGTTCGATAAAATGTCTTAGTAGAAATAAGATAAAATCATGGAAAGATATTATAAGTTCTCCACTTATTTTAAGAATATAGGGTATAAAGAAAAAATACTTAAAATAACCGTTGATGCCGGTTTTACCTGCCCCAACAGGGACGGCAAGATCTCTAGGGACGGATGTATATACTGTAATAATGAAGGTTTTAGCCCGAACACTAGAAAAAAATTGCCTGTAGAAGAGCAGATCTCTCAAGGGGTAGCTTCGCAAAAGATAAAAAACAAAGACGCCCGCTTTCTTGTCTATTTTCAGGCTTACACGAACACTTATGCTCCTGCGGCAAAACTGAAAGAAGCGTATGACAATATAAGAAGTTTTAAAGACATTGCAGGTATAGCCGTAGGCACAAGGCCCGACTGTATAAATGAGGAAAAATTGCAGTTGATAAACTCCTATGCGAACGATTATGAAGTGTGGCTGGAATACGGACTGCAGAGCATGCACGACGATACACTTATGGCAATAAACCGCGGGCACACTTACGAACAATTCCTGGATGCGATAAAGTTAACGAGAAAATACAAAAAAATCAAGATCTGCGTACACGTAATCCTAGGCTTGCCAGGGGAAAATAAAGATAAAGTAATAGGAACAGCCAAAGCTCTGGGGGGGTTACAGATTGACGGTATAAAGATCCATCCGCTTCATGTAATAAAAAACACTAAACTGGAAGAATTGTACAAGGAAGGGAAGGTGAGGCTGCTAGAGCAAAAAGAATTTGCCGAGTTAACTGTAAGTTTTCTTGAATTTATATGGCCAAAAACAGTGATCCAGCGCATCAGCGCTGATTGCCCGAAAGACCTGCTGGTCGCACCTGGCTGGATAAACGATAAATCAGGCACGCTAAATCTTATCGAAAAAACAATGCTTGCCAAAAACACTTTCCAGGGAAGATATTGGAAATGAACTGAAACAAAAAGATAGAAACTAGAACTTAATGTTAGGCCGCATCATTATAGAAAAAGTGTCTTCTGTGAACCTTGCGAGGTCCCCTGAATACAGATCTTTCTTTTCCAAGGTAAATCCAAGCTGCAGCTGGAACGCCAGCTTCTTATTTTTTAACGGGTAAGATTTTCCTACCAGAAAATAATGTTTTACTGAGCTGAAAGTCTGGTAATCAATATCCATCCTATATTCAATATTAGAGTTATTAAAGATCGATTTTCCATTTTCTTTAAAATCTACCCTGTCCCTGAAGATAGAAAAATACAGTACATCTTTGATATTAGAATTCTCGTGCTGTTTTGTGCCTATTCTATAGCTCCAGTTCATTATTCTTTTTTCCGTGATCCTGTCCCCTTTAACTTTCCATTCCATTTCAGACCATTTATCGCCTATCATTTCATTGCTTTTAATATGGTAATCTCCGAAACTGACTAGATATCCCATATAGGCTTTTCCTTTAACGTCTCTTTTTATACCTTTTGGCTTGAAATTGACTACATTGCCTAAAAATACAGAATACGCATACGGTTCTTCAAAACCTGTTGTCACAACCTGTATCCAGTTCATTTCTTCAGTTAATTGCGCGTGGCCATGTAAATCTGGATGGTTTTTATTAATGTAGGCGCCTATGTACGGTAATGGGTAGCAGCTTATTTCAGCAAGCAGGCATTTTGGCAAAAAAGCCCTGTTGAATAAATATCGATAAATACTTTGTTCGCTCTCTTCGCCCAAAAACGGCACAGAATCTTTTGCAAGGCCCGTATAGTAATCTATAGAAGAATAATATGGGTCAAGCTCAATATCAAGGCCGGCATTATCATAATCTTTTGTGAAAATGACGTACGCCGAGGCGTTAATAGAGAAAATTAAAAATAAAAGTGTTAATAGAAGTAGTTTTTTCGACATTGTTATTGGGGTGTATAAAAAAAGGCAACCGAAGATTCG
Source organism: Candidatus Liberimonas magnetica (assembly GCA_020523885.1). NCBI lineage: Bacteria > Pseudomonadati > Elusimicrobiota > Endomicrobiia > Endomicrobiales > Candidatus Liberimonas > Candidatus Liberimonas magnetica. The sequence goes on from JAJAPY010000005.1 coordinate 174,258, forward strand.
GCTGCCTGGCCTAAATGGGTATAGTTTATCTATCCCTAGGCAATACTATAGTAGCAGACTATTCCCGTATTGTCAAGATATTTTTTTGTAAAATATTAAAAAGATCTTTTAGGAAAAACTTAAGCTTATACATTCTATTAAAAATTTAAATTTTTATCAAATTTGATAAATTTTGTATTTTGTTGTAAAATAAATCGCAAGAAATTATTGACATTGAATACTACTCAGAAGGATTCAGTGAATCCCGCCAAGGCGGGGCGCGAATAAGAATAACCATTTAGAAAGGTTCAGTGAAGAAAGACTCGCAATGCGAGACTTTCTGAACGCGGAAGGGAAACATAGTTTCCCTCCGGGAGCGTTCCGGCGAGCGATTTCCGATCGAGCCGGAACAATCCTGAGTGAAACGAGGGTAGGCCCCGCCAAGGCGGGGCGCGACATAAAGGAGAACAAAATGGTTTTTAAAAAATTTATTGAAGACGCCAAAAAATTGAAGGGAAAAATAATTTTTGGCGAAGGAGATGAGGAAAGGACCATAGAAGCGGCAGCCAGGCTTGCAGAAGACGGGGTCTGCAAGACAGCTGCGGTTACGGTTGATAAAAAAAATATAGAAAAAATCGCAAAGGATAAAAAAATAGATGTTTCGATGGTGGAAATATTAGTACCTGCTCTTGAACTGATAGATAAAGATGTCCTGGCCTGGTTTATAGAAACACGGGCCGCAAAAGGCCTGGCAGAAGAAGATGCAAAAAAACTTGCCCTTGAACCGCTTCATTTTTCCGCATTATATGTAAAAAGCGGGAAAGCGAATGGCTGTGTTTCAGGAGCACGTTCAGCGACAAGCGATGTCTTGAGGGCCGCACTGCACGGTATAGGCACTTCAAAGGACACAAAGCTGATATCTTCTTTTTTCCTGATGGTCCCGCCGCAGGGCCACCCCCTGGTAAAAAAGCCGATCCTGTATTCTGACTGCGGAGTTAACCCAAACCCGAACACTTTAGGGTTAAAAGATATTGCTGTGGCAAGTGTATCAAGTTTCAGGTGTTTGTTCCCGGAAGAACCCCCGAAAATGGCATTCCTGTCGTTTTCTACTAAAGGAAGCGCCCAGCACAGGGTTTTAGAAAAGGTAATAGAAGCTAGTAAGCTGACCCAGGAATACTTTAAGGATGATGCTGCGGTAAAAGTTGACGGCGAATTGCAGTTTGACGCCGCTATAGTTCCTTCTGTAGGGCAGAGAAAGTCGCCAAAGTCTCCTGTTGCAGGCCAAGCCAACATATTTATTTTTCCTGATTTAAATGCGGGCAATATCTGCTATAAAGCCACTGAAAGGCTGGGTCAATTTACCGCGATTGGGCCTATTGTACAGGGGCTAGCAATGCCGTTCAATGATCTAAGCCGGGGCTGTTCGGTCCAAGACATATATCATGCTGCTATCATAACGCTTCTTCAAAGCAAGAACTCGAATTGCTAATACAATAGCCCGGTAAGAGCTAATAACAAGAATACTGCACAGAATGTTTTGCATAATATTTTCTAAAAATCATAAGTCATTTAGAAGAAAAAGCGGAATAAAGTTAAAAAAACAACAAAACACAACAAGTTTTTAAAATTTAGTTGACAAAATATTAATAAAAAGATAGAATTTCGTATTAAGAAATTTAAATTTACTGGGTTTTCATCCAGGGGGTTAAGATCATGAGTGATAATCTGAGTTCAAAAGCACACGGTGCATCAAGGCAATCCAGGGCTTCGGGCACGATACAAGGGCTGCCAAAGAATTACGGAGATACAAAAATCGTAATTTTACCAAGGGATCCTGTTTGGTTTTATGCCTACTGGGAAATATCAAGCGCAACAGTCAACCAGCTGCGCGATAAATTAACGAATGAAAAATATAATTCAAGCTCTTGGATTTTAAGGGTTTATGATGTAACGGACCTGATTTTTGACGGAACTAATTCCCGCAGGTTTTTTGATATAGCGATCAACAACGATTCGGACAACTGGTACGTTAATGTCAGGGATGTTAACCGTTCCTGGTGTGTAGACCTCGGGCTGTTTACTCAACAAGGAGAGTTCATCTTTGTTGCCAGGTCAAATGCCCTGTTAATGCCAAGACAAGGGGTATCACCCGTAACGGATGAGCAATGGGCTATTTTGCAGAAAGAGTTTGAAAAACTACTGAAACTTTCCGGGGTAGACCAGATAGGTAAGAGTTCGTTTGATATAGCAAAACTTATGCGCGAACGGTGGGAAGAGATACTGTCCGTTTCCTTGTCTTCGCCAAGCAGTGTAAGCTCCTGGAAAGGCGCCCCTTCTGAACGAAAACCTAAGGATTTCTGGCTTAAAGCCGACACCGAACTCATCATCTACGGCTCTACAGAATCAGATGCCAAACTTACTGTTGACGGCCAGCCGGTTGCTTTATATCCTGACGGTTCATTCTCGTTAAGGTTTTATTTGCCGGACGGAAAAAAAGAATACCCTATCCATGCAGTTTCCAATGACGGCACTATGGAAAAAAAGATAACTTTTGTGGTTAAAAGAGATACAAAATAGGATAAACTTAAACAAGACTTTAAAAACTTTAACAGCCTTAAGTCTTGAAATTTGAAAATCGTTATTAAACGTGAATAAATATATGGAACCTAAAGGTTACTTGTGCCTACAACTTCATGCCCACTTGCCGTACGTCAGACATCCCGAATATCCCGATTTTCTAGAAGAAGACTGGTTATATGAAGGAATCACAGAGACCTACCTGCCGCTCCTTTCAATTTTTGAAAAACTCGTTGAAGAAAATATAGATTTTCATTTAACAATGACATTTACGCCTTCTTTGGCAGGGATGCTTGCCGATTCGCTGTTACAGGGAAGGTATTATAACAACTTAAACAAATTAGTTGAGCTGTCTGAAAAGGAAGTATGGCGGACCAGGAATATCCCGGCATTCCAGGCTGTGGCAAAGATGTACGAGGCGCAGCTTAAAAACTGCCGCAGGCTTTGGGAAAAATATAACGGCAATATCCTTACTGGGTTTAAAAACCTCCAGGATATGGGAAAACTTGAGATAATAACGTGTTGCGCTACCCATGGTTTTTTGCCGCTCCAACTCAACAAATCAAGCATAAGAGCACAGATAAAAGTTGCGGTTCAGGATTACAAAAGGCATTTTGACCGGCCGCCGAAAGGCATCTGGCTTGCAGAGTGCGCTTATACTCCTGGGATAGATGAAGAATTAAAGAAAGAAGACATAAAATTTTTCTTTCTTGAAGCGCACGGCATACTTTACGGGACGCCCCGCCCCAGGTACGGCGTATTTGCGCCGGTCTATTGCCCGTCTGGAGTTGCAGCTTTCGGAAGAGACCTTGAGACAGCCCAGCAGGTTTGGAGCGCAGAGCACGGGTATCCAGGCGACCCGGACTACCGGGAGTTTTACAGGGACCTGGGTTATGACCTTGATTATGATTATATTAAGCCGTATCTTCATTCCGACGGAGTAAGGCGCAACATAGGTTTAAAATATTATCGTATTACCGGTAAAGTCCCTTTAAGCGAAAAAGAGCCTTATAATCCTGAATGGGCTTTGAATAAAGCCGCCAGCCATGCAGGGAATTTCATGTACAATCGTGAAAAACAGATAGAATACCTTGCAGGAGTGCTTGGCAGGGCACCACTGATCACCTCAATGTATGATGCGGAACTTTTCGGGCATTGGTGGTATGAAGGACCGAATTTCATAGATTTTCTATTCAGGAAGATCCACTATGACCAGAATGTTTTTAAAACGATCACCCCTATGCAGTATCTTGAGAAATTTGCAAGGAACCAGGTTATTACTCCTGCTTCATCAAGCTGGGGAGATAAAGGATATTTTGAAGTCTGGCTTAACGGAACAAATGACTGGATCTACAGGCATTTGCATAAATCAAGCGAAAGAATGACAGATATCGCAAGAGCCAACCCTGAGCCTAATGATGTCTTAAGAAGGGCTTTGAATCAGGCAGCAAGAGAATTATTACTTGCTCAATCTTCAGATTGGGCTTTTATATTGACAACACGCACTATGGTAGAGTACGCCGAAAAAAGAACTCGTGAACACCTGCTTAATTTCAGCAATCTTTACGAACAGATAAACCGTAACGCGGTGGATATCGGGTACCTGCAGGACCTGGAATACAGGAACAATATCTTCCCTGAAATAGATTATAAAGTTTTCTTGGAATAGCGGACCCCACGGCAGCCAGAGGTTTTTTTAAAGACCGTACCTTCCGGCTATAGACCTTCCTCCAGCGGAGAGTTTGGGGTTTTCATACGGAGGAAAAAATTACAAAATACCCGCCTTAATAATAAACGTAAGATGTAAAAACAATAAATTTTTCTATAAAAAGCTTAAGAGATGAAAATCACAAGACTTCATATAATTTTAATAGCGATTATTATGTCAACCTTTGTGATTTTTTTATTTCAGGTACACGAGCAAAGGATGCAAAAAGCAGAGTTGGCCCTAGTCGAAGCAAAAAAAGAGGAACAAAAGCGAATAATTGAATATGAAAAGATAAAAAGGGAAGAAGAAAATAAGAAAAAGGAAGAAGAAAAAGATTCTTTAGAATATGCGCAGAGAAAGAAAAACCTGGCGATAGAAGCTGTGGCGGTAGCCGGAGAATACTGGAAATTGGCGAAACTGGGAAACAAGCAATACTCTACCGGACAAGAGACTTTATGTAAGGCAAAAGAGAATTTAGAACAGAATAACTACGAAATTGCCTGGAGTTTGGCGCATCAGTCAATAAAAGAATTTAAAAATGCCCCGAAAAATAAGAAAAACCCGTACTATAAAGTTAAACGGGGAGATTGCCTCTGGAAGATTGCGAAGATGCCCCAGCATTACGGCCGAGGGTCCATGTGGCCGAAAATATGGCATGCTAATAAGAATAAAATACCTAATTACAGGCTTATATATCCAAAACAAGTACTCTTGATACCGAAATACAAGCTGAGCCCACCTGGCAGGCTGGACGGTTCTGTCAGACTCGATAGAAGCATTGGAAAGTTGTCCTGCCACAGCTCTTCACCGGGTAACGCCTGCTTTAGTACGGCAGCATAGTCAAGCTTTGTACATAAGTGTTATAATCCTGCTAATACGGGAGTGAGCTTTCTAAACTGTTGGGAAAAATACAAACTTATGCATCTTTCCTTATATTTTAAAGAAATATTACTTGTAATAATATTAATCGCTGTGCTGATCTTTATCAGCAGGCAGAGGTTCTTTGCGCTTACGAGAGAAAAGGTTTACTCCAGGCGCCTTAAGGAGACTCAAATCCAGCTTCAAGAATATATGGCTGATATAGATAACCTGATAGTTATGCTTGTCGGAATTCATGAATTCGGCATGACAGCTACAGGCATAGTTTCTAAAGAAGAATTGACAAAATCAGTCATAGACTCAGCATGCAGGTTGATGCGTTCCGAGAAAGGTTCACTAATGCTGCTCAATCACGATACAAACGAACTTACCATAGCTGCATTTCGCGGGATGTCTAACGAAGTGGTTTCTACAACAAGGTTAAAACTTGGTGAAGGAATAGCGGGAAAGGTAGCGCAAACAGGAAAATCTATATTTGTAGAAAATATTGAAACAGATGCAAGGTTTATGAGTGCAAACAATACGAGGTACACCTCAAATTCGTTTATATCCGTTCCACTGCGCGTAAAAAACAGGGTTATCGGTGTTTTAAATATAAATTCAAAAGAAGAAAAACAGAAATTCGAAGAAAGAGATGTAAGGCTTTTAACTATCCTGGCAGACCAGGCAGCCATAACTTTGGAGAATATTGAGTTATACGGCAACCTGCAAAACTTTTATTTGGAAATGGTTCAGACATTAGCACGCGCTATCGATGCCAAGGATGCGTACACGCATGATCACGCTGACCGAGCCCGCAAATATGCGCGTTTAATCGGCGCAAAACTCAATTTACCAGAAGTTATGATACGCCATATTGAATATGCGGCGTTGATGCATGATATAGGCAAAATTGGGATTGATGAGAACATACTGCATAAACCCGGAAAACTTACACCTGAAGAGCGGGAGATAATTAAAAGGCATCCTGCGATAGGCAACCGTATAATCGCACCTGTGGCATTTTTGTCGCCCGTAGCTCCTATGGTTCTGTACCATCAGGAATGGTTCAACGGGCAAGGCTATCCCGAGGGTTTGGAAGGCGAAGAAATACCTTTAGGCGCAAGGATCGTTGCAGTGATAGACGCCTATGACGCCATAACTTCAGACAGGCCGTATAGAAAAGCACTTTCAAGAGATGTGGCTATAGAAGAATTGAACAGAGGGGCAGGGGTACAATTTGACCCTAAAGTCGTAAAAGCATTTTTAGATATTTTGCTTGGGGAAGAGCAAGAAGCAAGGCAAAAAGATAAAATAATTTAATGGAATCCCTTTTGCAAGGGGTTCTTTAAATAATATAACATCCTGCCATCATAAATATTAATCCTCGCTTTAGGCAGGCTTTATTATGGCGGGATAAGCCAACTGCATAAGTCCAACGTCCAAGGTTCAAAATTATTCTGTTTGCAGCTTGGATTTTGGATTTTGTATTTTTGGGCCTATGACTACCTCAAGCGGAATATTATATTTAGTCCCTACGCCGATTGGTAATCTTAAAGATATAACTTTAAGGGCGTTAGATATTTTAAAAGAAGTTGACCTCGTGGCATGCGAAGATACAAGGCAAACGGTTAAACTGCTGAATCATTACGAGTTACACAAACCGCTTCTGAGTTTTTATACGTACAACCAGTTTAACAGGATCCCTCAGGTAATTGAAGAGCTTAAGGCCGGTAAGAATATCGCTCTGGTCTCTGACAGCGGAACGCCGGGAATATCTGACCCGGGGTTTTTTTTAGTAAAAAAGGTTTTAGAAGAAAACATCCAGGTTATATCCTTGCCTGGCCCTAATGCAGCGCTCACGGCGCTTGTAGCTTCCGGGCTTAGGACTAACGGTTTTATTTTTTTAGGTTTTTTAAAGAGAAAACCCGGAAAATTGAAAAAAGAGATATTGGAAGCAAGCAGGTGTAATAAAACAATAATATTCTATGAGTCCGTGCACAGGATAAAAAAAACTATTTCTTTATGCAAAGAAATTTTCCCCAAAGACACAAAAGTTGTTATAGCCAGAGAAATTACAAAAAAATTTGAAGAGTATATACGCGGGACTTTGGAAGAAGTGGATACAAAATTAGAAAGTAAGGAGATTTTAGGAGAGTTTGTTGTCTTGATAGCATCAGGGAACAAAGATACGATAGAAAAAGATATAGAGGGTAAAGAAGATGAATAAGATAAATGTCGCAATCGCAGGGATAAAAGGGTACACCGGAGAAGTCTTGCTTGAGATCCTCTCAAGCCATGAAGGGGTAAAGCTGGCCCTTGCTACTTCAAGGCTCTCAGGAAAACCTGTGCCAGTTAAAGAGATATACCCTGACCTCGGAGATATTAATTTGATGTGTGAAAACCTGGACGTAGAGGTTTTGGCCAAAAAAACCGATATAGTTTTTCTTGCCTTGCCGCACAAAGTCTCGCTTGAGCTCGTACCGGAGTTTCTCAAACATAACGTAAAGGTCATAGACTTGTCTGCGGATTTCAGACTGAATAGTGCGGAAGTTTATGAAAAATGGTATGGCGGAAAACACTCTGCGCCCCACGTATTAAAAGATGCGGTTTACGGCCTGCCTGAGTTCTATGCAAAGGACATAAAAAATGCAAAATTGATTGCAAACCCCGGCTGTTACCCCACAACTGTGATCCTTGGCTGCGCGCCGGCCTTAAGGAACGGTTTGGTCGATACAGGGTCGATCATAGCCGATGCAAAAAGCGGAGTTTCAGGCGCAGGCAGGAATTTTTCAAAAGAATATTTTCAAATACACCACCCGGACCACAGGGCATATAATATCGCGGGAAAACACAGGCATATCCCGGAAATGGAACAGGAGCTTTCTAAGATCGCGAAGAAAGAAATAACTCTTACCTTTACACCTCATATAATACCTGTTGAACGCGGCATGTTGTCAACTATTTATATGAACCTGTCAAAGAAAACAGATGTTAAGGCTATGGTAAAGATATATAAGGAATTTTATAAAGACAAACCTTTTATAAGGGTACTGGATGAAGGTGAAATCCCGAATATAAAAAGCGTAGTGTATACTAATTATTGCGATATCGGATTAGATATAGACCAAAGGACAAACAGGCTGATTGTGGTTTCTTGTATCGATAACCTGGTTAAAGGTGCATCAGGCCAGGCAGTCCAGAATATGAATATTATGTGCGGCTTTGATGAAAAAATGGGGCTTGTCCTATGTAAACCTTGATTGCAAATTGAAAAGTGCAAATTGCAAATCTTAACTACATAGTTTAAGTAATTGTTTTTGACTTTAAATTTAAAATTTGCAATTTCTCGATTTGCAATTTTCAATGGAGTAAAAAAATATGTTGCCAAAAGGTTTTTTTGCAAAAGGGTTATACTGCGGTATAAAAAAGAATTCTTCAAAAAAAGACCTTGCCGTGTTTTACTCGCAGGCTCCGGCAGCTGCTGTCGGGATGTTCACGAACAACCTAGTAAAAGCCGCTCCTGTCCTGGTCAGCATCGATCATTTAAAAAGCACTAAAGGCATCAGGGCTATTGTAGCAAACTCCGGCTGTGCCAATGCCTGCACCGGGCCAAAGGGAATAAAAGACGCAAAACGTGAATCAATTTTTGCAGCAGAGAAACTCAAAGTAAAACCGAACGAAGTCCTGATCGCCTCGACCGGGGTTATCGGCGCATACCTGCCGTTAAATAGAATAAGGTCCGGGCTTGATAAGATCAGCGCAACGATACGCACAGCAAGCGACGAAATATCCGCTGCGCAGGCAATCATGACCACCGACACTTTTAAAAAAATATCATCCGCAAAGATCAAAATAAGCGGTAAGGATGTTTCAATATGGGGTTGTGCAAAGGGGGCAGGCATGATAGGCATTGACATGTCGCTTCCTCATGCCACTATGCTCAGTTTTATTTTAACTGATGCCAATATAAACAAGGCCGCATTAAGGACAAGTTTTTTAAATGCTGCTGATTCATCATTTAACTGCGTTACAGTCGACGGGGATACGTCTACTAACGATACCGCAGTCATAATGGCAAATAAAGAGGCGAAAAATAAACCTATAAAAGAAAGTACCAGGGACTATGAAACTTTTTCTAAAGCATTGAACAAAGTATGCCTTGAGCTTGCCAGGATGCTTGCAAAAGACGGGGAAGGGGCTACAAAGTTTGTCGAGATCGAGGTAAAAAATGCCAAAAAGAATGAATTTGCAAAAAAAATAGCCTATACCGTAGCAAACTCGCCACTTGTAAAGACGGCGATTTTCGGATGCGATGCCAACTGGGGCAGGATACTCGCTGCTGTAGGGCGCTCAGGGGTAGATGTAAATCCGAACAAAGTTGACATATCTCTTGGCAAACTTAAAATAGTAAAAAACGGTACACCTTTAAGGTTCTCTGAAAAAAAAGCAAAAGCTGCCCTGTCTAAAAAAGAAGTGAAGATAATCATTGACCTAAAATCCGGAAACGCAGGTTCTAAATACTACACATGCGATCTTTCTTTTGATTATGTAAAAATAAATGCAAGTTATAGAAGCTAAAAAACAGCGTATAGCGTTTAGCGTGTAGTTAAACCAAGGACTTGATAGATCTTCTATACACTCTACGCTAAACGCTGTCCTCCAAATAAAAATATATGAAAACCTCGATCATTAAAGTAGATGCAAAAAATATAGAGCTTTCCAAATTGTCAAAAGCAGCTGATGTGTTAAAGAAAGGCGGAGTAGTTGTTTTTCCTTCGGATACAGTTTATGGCTTAGCTGCAAATGCTTTTAACCTTGATGCACATAGGAAGATATATAAACTTAAAGGGAGGTCTTTTAATAAACCTCTTATAATCATGGCATCAAGCCAAAAAGAGCTTGGTTGTGTGGCAGAACTGAATGACACTGGAAAAACTCTGGCAAAAAAATTCTGGCCGGGCCCGCTTACGCTTATACTGCCGGCTACCCGGGCCGGGACGATGGTTTTAGGCGGTCGTTCAAACCTGGGAGCAAGGATCCCTGACTGCAAGATCGCTCTGGCCTTGTTAAAACTCTGCGGTTTCCCGCTTGTAACGACAAGCGCTAACAGGTCCGGCGTTCCAAGCGCAAAATCCGGAAAAGAAGCCGTCAAGCATTTTAAAGGCAAAGTAAGTCTTATAATAGACGGCGGGGTTTCAAAAGAAGGCAAGGAATCGACCGTCATAGATGTTACCCGTTTCCCGTTCGTCGTGATAAGAGAAGGATGTATTCCAAAGAAGGATCTTGAAAAGCACCTGTGCTAAACAAATGAAAAATGTAAAGTGAAAAATTCAAAATTAAGGTGTCGCCTTTGGCGACTTATTTAAAATAATCCCGCCAAGGCGGGATACAACAATTTTTCATTTTGCAATTTTCATTTTGCATTTAGGTTTAAAGGGATAATCGTTTGAAAATATTATTTGTATGCACGGGCAACACCTGCCGTTCCGCTATGGCTGAAGGACTATTAAAAAAAATGTTAGATAAGAAAGGCATAAACGGCGTTGATGTCAGTTCCTGCGGCACAAGTGCTCTGCCTTCGTTTAAAGTCCCGGGAGTTGTTCTTGATTTAATGAAAGAAGAAGGGGTAGATCTGACAAAGCATAAAGCAAGGTATTTAACGAAAGAAATCGCAGAGGCTTCCAGTCTTATACTTGTGATGGAAAATGCCCATAAAGAATACATAAATCTTAAGTTTCCGGAAAGCAGTAAAAAGGTGTACCTTTTAAAGGAATTTGACAAGAAAAACGGCGAAAGCCTCGAGATCTCTGACCCGATCGGCCAGGCAGAAGAGATTTATATAAAAACCAAAGATGAAATTAAAGGCGGTTTAGAAAAATTAATAAATATTCTGGAGGACAAATGAGTTACATAAAAAATCAAGACGTTCAGGTTTATAATGCTATAGAGCATGAATTAGAACGCCAGAAAATGACGCTTGAGTTAATCGCATCCGAGAACCATACGTCATTTGCAGTCCTGGAAGCGCAAGGATCGGTATTTACTAATAAATATGCCGAAGGCTATCCGGGTAAAAGGTATTACGGTGGCTGCGAGTTCGCAGATGTCGTTGAAAATCTGGCTATTGAGCGGGCAAAAAAGCTTTTTGGCGCAGAATATGTTAATGTCCAGCCGCATTCAGGCACTCAGGCGAACATTGAAGCTTATTTGGCAGTTCTTAATATAGGAGACACGCTAATGGGGATGAGCCTTGCTCACGGCGGCCATCTTTCCCACGGGCATCCGCTTAATTTTTCAGGGAAATATTTCAAAATTGTTCCCTATACCGTAAAACAAGACACGGAAATAATAGACTATGAAGAAGTTGAACGCCTGGCAACAGAGAACAAACCAAAGATGATAGTTACAGGAGCAAGTGCCTATTCAAGGATCTGGGAATGGGAGAGGCTCAAAAAGATAGCGGATAAAGTAGGTGCGCTTTTATTCGCAGACATCGCTCATTATGCAGGGCTCATAGCAGCAGGCATATATCCCTCACCGGTACCTTTTGCGGATATAGTTACTACTACAACTCATAAGACTTTAAGAGGGCCGAGAGCAGGAATAATAATGGCAAAAGAAAAGTATGCCCAGGCTATCGACAAGTCGGTTTTTCCCGGCAACCAGGGCGGGCCTTTGGTCCATGTTCTAGCGGCAAAAGCTGTAGCTTTTGGTGAAGCGTTAAAACCTGAGTTTAAAGAGTATCAGAAACAGGTGCTTTCAAATGCCAAAAGGTTTGCCCAGGCTCTTTCCAAAGATGGCTTAAGGATCGTTTCAGGCGGGACAGATTGCCACATGTTTCTTGTTGATTTACGGCCTTTAAAGATAACTGGCAAGGATGCCGAGAAGGTTTTAGAGAAAGTCAGGATTACTGTAAATAAAAACGCTATACCCTATGACCCGGAAAAACCGATGACAGCATCAGGCATACGTATAGGAACTCCTGCTATAACCACGCGGGGTATGAAAGAAACCGAGATGGACCAGATAGCTTCCTGGATAGTTGAAGCTCTCAAGAATAAGGAAAACCAGGAAGTTTTGGATAAAATAGCCGGTAATGTAAAGCAGTTGTGCAAAAAGTATCCCATATATTGAATCCATAAAGCAGGAAGTTTTAGGTAAGCATGGTATTTTTTCTTGCATTTATATTTGCCTTTATAGGAACAGTTATTTTTACGCCTTTATCAATACTTTTGGCAAAAAAGTTTGATGTGCTGGATTATCCCAGAGCAAGAAAAGTCCACAGAAAACCGCTCCCGAGATGGGGCGGGATAGGCATATACTTCGGATTCTTCATTTCTATATTTCTTCTTTACGAATTAGCTCCTGCCTTTAAACAGTTACTATCCTTTGAACATAAATCTATCAGCCTCTTAAAACAACTCTCAGGGATAATATTCGGCGGAAGCCTGGTCTTTATACTGGGCCTGATAGATGATAAAAAACCCATAAGGGCTATCACTAAACTCTTAACCCAGATAATCGCAGCTTATATAGCCATGGATTATGGCGTCAGGATTTACGGCCTTACCATACCGCTGTTTGGCAACTTCCATAATTTGCCGATTATTTTTGGACAGATAATAACGATATTCTGGCTTATAGGATTTATGAACACTATTAACCTTGCAGACGGGCTGGACGGTCTTGCGGCAGGGATCGGCGCAATAGCATCGGCAACTTTCTGTATAGTGGCGCTTCTTCAATGCACAGGCAGCAGCGTCTTTCTAATAAAGCAGCTAAACCTTTCAGCCATACTTGCCATAACCCTTACCGGTGCATGCCTTGGCTTTCTTGTTTGGAACTTCTATCCCGCAAAACTCTTCATGGGGGATTCCGGTGCTCTTTTCATTGGTTTTATATTGGCTACGACAAGCGTTATAGGGACTTTAAAAACAACAGCCATGATATCGATATTTATCCCGATAACGGTAGTCGCTTTGCCGATATTAGACGTTGCTCTTTCAATGTTTCGGAGGCTTAGAAAAGGCATGGGGATTATGGAACCTGACAAAGAACATATTCATCACAGGCTCTTGAACTTCGGTTGGTCCCAGAGGGAAGTGGTTTTACTTATGTATGTAGTCACATTTATTTTATCCATAGGGTCTATACTTTTAACGGTAACGAAATGGAGGGCATAACACTACAGTGAACAGTAACCAGTTACCAGTCATCATAATGACAAAGTCAAAGATATCCGGTCACTTATTACTGTTAATGGTAACTAAAACGGTGTAATATATTACACCTATCGGTGTAAGGAGATACACTAAATGAAAAAGAAAACAGCAATACTCATAAATAAATTGATAGTGATCTTATCATTTTTAATTATATCATCAGCCGGCCTTATTTTTGCCGAAGCGGATAAGAAGCTTAATATCGCTGTGGCGGATTTTAATGCAAAAAATGTTTCTGAAATGGAAGCTGTTGCGGTCAGTGATTTTTTCAGGATCGAGCTGGTAAACATAGGAGTTTTTAATGTCCTTGAAAGAAAGAATATGGAAATGGTGCTTGCCGAGCAGAAGTTCCAGGTAAGCGGATGCACAGACCAGGAATGTGCAGTAAAAATGGGCAAGTTGTTAAACAGCAATAAGATCATTACAGGCAGTTTATACAAGATTGACACTATTTTTTACATAAGCGCACAGGTTATAGATATAGAATCAGGAAAGATCCAGTATTCAGAAAAAATCCAGTGCGAAAATGCAAAATACCTTCCTGATAAATCCGAAGAGCTTGCGCGAGCGATCGCTGACAGCATAGTAAAGAAAAAACTAAAATATACCAGGTATACTGAAGAAGATAAAAGAAAGAAATATGCAATATATGCTATGGGTGTATCACCGATGATAAGTTTGGAAAACAATGATCTTAATTACAAAGATTCGATTGGAAACCAAACCTACACCTATAGGGTTACATTAAAAAGTATGGATTTTCCGAGTGCAGGCGGCGGGGGAGTTAAGATATTCCCATGGGAAAATATTTTTGTTGATTTATCAGGGATAAACAATCTTAATGGAGAAATCCCATTTCAAGTAAAGCTATCAAATCTAACCTCAAACTCCGTTAATGGAATATTTAGAATTCAACAGTCAAACACATATTGGGGAAGTATTAATTATTTATTAAAACCTGAAAAAACCAACTTTAGCACATCATTTGGATTGGGTTTATATACAACCAGAATTAGTATAGACAATTTCAGCGGTATTGATGTCACCAATAATGATTCTGGAAACACATCATATTCTCTTTCATATCCTCCTAATACGTATATAAATATAAATAATTTGTTTTTAACAGTCTGCACAGAATGGAAGCCTGTAGACAACTTCAGTTTAAACCTGGGTATGGATTATATTCTTCAAGATTTGCCTAAAATATTGTTTCCTTTATATTATACTATAACCACTACACAGCCCTTTGCTGCAGCCTCAAAATCAAATTCAACTGAACTAGAGTTGGTTGATCTGAGGAAAGCAATCGTCCTAAGGCTGGCTGTTTCATATTATTTTAATATTAAGCTATAAAGTTTGAAGCATGTTAGGAGAAACTTAATGAAAGAAAAAAAGAAGGTTTTGATAGTTTTCGGTACAAGGCCGGAAGCTATAAAAATGGCGCCCGTAGTGCGGGAATTTAAAAAACATTCGGAAGAGTTCATAACGAAAGTATATGTGACTGCGCAGCACAGGGAGATGCTTGATGATGTGCTTGAGGTTTTTAGCATAAAGCCGGACCACGACATAAATGTGATGCAGAAAAACCAGAGCCTGTTCTATATAACCTCAGAAGTCCTAAAAAGGAGCGAAGGGATACTGGATAAAGAAAAACCGGACATGGTACTGGTACACGGAGATACAACTACCACTTTTACTGTTGCGCTGGCGGCGTTTTACAAAAAGATACCTGTAGGGCATGTCGAAGCTGGACTCCGTTCCTATGACAAATATCAACCATTCCCTGAAGAAATAAACAGAGTCTTGGGAGATTCGTTGGCTGCACTTCATTTTGCGCCTACTGGCACCTGTAAAAAAGCTCTGTTAAAAGAAAACACTGATAAATCAAGCATTTATATTACCGGAAATACCGTAATAGATGCCCTTCATACGGTTTTAAAAGAGATAAAGTCATCCAGCATATATTTTGTCGGCTCTCCGAAGTGTATATTGGTTACCGCGCACAGGCGGGAAAATTTCGGGAAACCTTTTTCTAATATATTTAATGCAATAAAAAGAGTGGCGGAAAGATATCCGAAAGTAAATATAATTTATCCTGTTCACATGAGCCCAAATGTCCAGGAGCCGGCAAACAGGATACTGGGAAACACAAGAAATGTTATACTGTTTCCTCCGCTCAATTATTCGGATTTTTCAAAATTAATAGAGGCTTCCTGTTTTGTAGTGACGGATTCCGGCGGGCTGCAGGAAGAAGCGCCGTCCTTGGGCAAACCGGTTCTTGTGCTTCGCAATGTGACTGAACGACCCGAAGCGGTGAGTTCCGGCACTGTAAGGATAATCGGTACCGATGAGGAAAGGGTTTTTAAGGAAATGTGCAACCTGTTGGACAATAAGAAACATTATGATAAGATGGCTAAAGCAGTTAACCCCTACGGCGACGGAAAAGCAGCGTATAGAACGCTGCAGGCAGTAAGGCACTATTTCGGGTTCAGAAAAGACAGGCCAAAAGATTTTACACCTAAATAATAAAACTACGGTGGAACATGGTTTTAAAAGGCACTCATGATAGATAGTTATAAGAAAGGCAAACATATCTATACTCATTGGGATAAGAAAAGCGAAAAGGTGACGGTTGTCCCGAAAAATACGAAAGAACCTTCTTCCACAATAACCGTGGAAGTCCCGACCTATCTTATTAATGGTTTTAGGGCAAATATATTTTTTATCAGCCACAACGAAGATGAATTCGTAATAGATTTCGGTTTTTTACCTCCTAATCAAAATAACGCACGTATTTCAACAAGGGTTGTTTTAAGCCCTCGGCAAGTAAAAAAAATATTGTTGACTTTAGAAAAGAAACTAAATACATGCGACACGAAATCCCCCGACTCCCATCGGGGGTGAAATCATAATGAGGTCGCAGTAGGTCGTGTTATTTAAGGAGCCCCTGGCTCCTGTAGGAGGGGCTCCACTGGTTAATTCTAAAAATTTGTTTATTACAGGTAAGCCTGCTTGCGGGAAAACAACTTTAGTTAAGGAGATCGGCTATAAATATTTGGAAAAAGTAGGAGGGTTTTATACGGAAGAAATATCCGAGGGCGGCAAGCGCGCAGGGTTTATTTTAAAAACATTCGATGGGAAAGAAGGAATACTTGCTAAAAAAGGCATGCAAAGTTCGTATAAACTCAACAAGTACGGCATAGACCTTGGTGTTTTGGAAAACCTTGCCATAGGATCACTTGATGATGCATTAAGCAAAAATAAAACCATAATAATCGATGAGATAGGCTCAATGGAAATAATCTCGCAAAGGTTCAGGCAGGCGGTGATGGAAGCTTTAGGTTCTATGTCAAGGGTGCTTGCAACGATCAGGTATAAATCACAGCCTTTTACGGATGAAGTCAAAAAAATAGAAGACACGCAGATGCTTTACTTGTCAAGAGACAATTATTTAGAAATAAAAAGCTATGTTCTGGAATGGATAAAATAATGAGGAGTTAAAGATGATAAGTCCTAAATCAAAGGCCTATAAGTTAAAACCTGTTTTTAATAAAATAGATGTTTCTATGCTTCAGATAATGCCTTATGAGTATCCGGGTAAGAAGATAGAAATTAGTATTGAAACAAATGAATTTACCTGTCTTTGCCCCTGGTCCGGGCTTCCTGATTTTGCGGACATAAAGATCAAGTATGTGCCCGGCAAAAATGTCATAGAGCTGAAATCCTTGAAATATTATTTACATTCATATCGTAACGTCGGTATAGTGCATGAAAGTGCGGTAAACAAAATATTAAATGATCTGTCAAAAATAGCCAAGCCAAAAGAAATGGCAATAGAGATGGTTTTTAACATAAGGGGCGGACTAAAAACAACGGTTGCCGCTCAATATAAAGGAAGATGAATTATGTTTAAAAAAATACAGCACATACATTTTGTAGGTATCGGCGGTGCAGGGATGTCGGGCATTGCCGAGGTGCTTCTAAACCTGGGATATGAAGTAAGCGGGTCTGATCTAAAACGCACGGAAGTAACCGATTACCTGAAAAATAAGGGAGCGAAAATATTTATCGGCCACAATAAAAGGAATATCAAAGATGCGGATGTTGTGGTTACTTCTACTGCCGTAAAAAGGGATAATCCGGAAGTAGTGGTTTCCCTAAAGAAAAAAATACCGGTCATTCCGCGCATAGAGATGCTGGCAGAGCTTGCCAGGCTTAAGTATACCATAAGCATAGCAGGGACTCACGGAAAGACCACTACAACATCGCTTACCGCCTTGGTAGTCGAAGCCGGCGGGTTTGACCCGACGGTTGTCATAGGCGGCCGGCTAAAAAATAAGAAGAGCGGGGCAAAGCTCGGTAAAGGGGAGTTCCTTGTAGCCGAAGCTGACGAATCTGACGGCTCATTCTTAAAGTTATCTCCTGCCATAGCCGTAGTTACAAATATAGATAATGACCACCTTGATTATTACGGAACATTTGAAAACATTAAAGCTGCATTTGTACAGCATATTAACAGCATCCCTTTTTATGGTTGTGCGATCTTGTGCGGTGACGATCCGAACATCGTTTCGGTACTGCCGGATATAAAAAGGCGCTACAATACGTACGGTTTAAGAAGCGGTGCTGATTTTAGAGCTGTAAACGTGAAGCAGATAGACTTCGGTTTTTGTTTTGATGTCCTGTTTAAAGGCAAGAAGCTTGGGAAAATAACGCTTGCCTTCCCCGGCGAGCATAATATTTTAAATACCCTGGCGGCTGTAGCCGTCGGAAAAGAACTTGACATACCGTTTAATAAAATAGCTTCGGGCATCAGAAGTTTTTCAGGGGTCGGAAGGCGCCTTGAAATAAAAGGGTCTAAAAAGGGTATTACGGTAATTGATGATTACGGCCACCATCCTACGGAGATAAAAGCAAGTTTGGCCGCGATTAAAAAAAACTGGCCTGATAAAAAGTTGACGGTTTTATTTCAGCCACACAGGTATTCAAGGACAGCTCAGCTTTATAACGAATTCGGCAGTGCTTTTAAAATGGCGGATGAAGTAAAACTGCTTCAGATCTATCCGGCCGGTGAAAATCCGATACAGGGTGTTACCAGCCGGCTGATCTATAACAGTGTGCAAAAAAACGGGACAAAAATTGAGGATTATTCGAGTCTCGAGGTTTTATTAAGGCAGGTTAAATCCGGGGATATATTACTGACTCTTGGCGCAGGCGATGTTTACAAGATAGGAGAAGAATTATTAAAAAGGATCTGACCGCACATCTTTCGTCGATAGTATCTCATCTAAGAGTAGATGAGCCGCTGAAAAATCATACTACTTTCCGTATAGGCGGGGTTGCGAAATATTTTGTGGAAGTTGAGAGCCATGAAGAACTTCGCAACCTTAGAAATTACACACTGCAGAATAAGATCCCTATTATCATGCTTGGGAATGGTTCAAACGTCCTTGCCAGCGACCAGGGGTTTGACGGAGTCGTAATAAGGTTAAAAGGCGAGTTCTGTCTTTATACATTTAGCTCAAACCTGGTAAAGGCTGGTGCCGGAGTACTGTTATCCGGCTTGATTCAAAAGTGTATCGAAAGAAAACTTTCCGGCCTTGAATATCTGGCAGGGATACCGGGGACGCTTGGCGGGGCACTTATAAGCAATGCAGGCACAACAGAAAGACAGATAGGCGAGCTGGTAGAGGAAGTTGATGTGCTTTCCGATTCTGGCCAAATTGTGACTTTAAAAAAAGAAGACCTGAAATTCAATTACAGGGGTTCAAATTTAAATGGACGCATTATTTTAGCCTCGACGCTTTGCTTGAAAAAAGGGCAAAAAAATGATATTCTTAAAACAGTAAAGGAGATAATGAACAACCGCCTTAAAAAGCAGCCTTTAGAGGAATGGAATGCGGGTTCTATTTTTAAGAACCCCCCTGGGCACAGAGCCGGCGAATTGATAGAAAAGGCAGGGTTAAAGGGCATGAAATTCGGCGGAGCAAAGATATCTGAAAAACACGCAAATTTCATTGTTAATATCAGCGATGCAAAAGCATCGGATGTAAAAACTCTGATAGGAATAATAAAAAGCCGAATCAAAGAGATATTCAACCTTGACCTTGAATTAGAGATAAAGATAATCGGGGAATAATCCAGCCCGGAGGGCCGGAATTGAAAAATGCAAATTGCAAATTGAAAAATCAAGCAGTTTGTTTTTAAATTTGCATTTTGCGCTTTGCAATTATATGAAAATAGAAAATTGGATAAAAAACAAGCAAATAGGTGTTCTTTACGGGGGGTTGTCGGCTGAAAGAGCGATTTCTGTTTTAAGCGGTATGGCGGTTCTAAAAGCTCTCAAAAAATTAAAACTTAATGCAATAGCCCTGGATGTAGACAGAAACATAGCAGAAAAGATAAAAAAAAACAGGATCGACTTTGCTTTCATAGCCCTTCACGGGCCATGGGGAGAAGACGGGACCGTCCAAGGCATGCTTGATATTATGGGCATTCCATATTCAGGGGACGGAGTTTTGGCTAATGCCGTGGCAATTAATAAGATATACAGCAAATTTATCTTTGTTGCAAACAGGATACCGACCCCTAAATGGAAAGCTGTATCAAAAGGCATGCTTCCAGGTTTAAGGACAAGATTTCCTATTGTGGTAAAACCTTCCAGCCAGGGTTCTGCTATCGGTGTTTCCATAATAAAAAACAAGAAAGACCTTGTAACCGGCCTAAAGGAAGCATTTAAATACGGCCAGGAGGTCATATTAGAGGAATATATCAGGGGTACTGAAGTCACGGTCGGTATATTAGGCGATATAATATTCCCTGTAATAGAGATAGTACCGAAAGGAAATTTTTATGATTTTGATTCAAAGTATAAACCGGGCTGTTCTACGCATATAATTCCGCCGCGTCTACCTAAAAACATAGTAAAAAAAGCCAGAGAGGTCGCTTTTGATGCATTCAAATCCGTAGGATGCAAGGTCCTTGGAAGGGTAGACCTCATCGTAGATAAAAACGGGAAACCCTGGGTTTTAGAGATAAATACCATTCCGGGAATGACCGAAACGTCGCTTTTACCCGATGCTGCACGTAAAATCGGGATGGATTTTAATGAGCTTGTTTTGAATATCCTTAAATATTCGTGTTTAAAATATCAAAATATCTGTTGAGCGGTGCTTTCTTTAATGATAAATTATGAAAAGAAAACCAATTAAAATAAAATACCGGCAACCGCCGGTAGTTTTACGTTCCAATTTCAATCCAGCACGAAGTTTTAGAGTAGTAAAGGCATTAAAGTTTCTTGTGTTATTGGGTTTGTTAACAGTTGCAGCTTTTTGGGGATATAAATCGATTTACTATTTTGTTTTTGATTCAGGTATCTTTACAATAAATAAGATAGATATTAAAGGGCTGGAAAATATTACAAAAAGCGAGATAATGGCACTTGTGCCTTTCAGGGTCGGCGATAATATGTTCAAGGTATGGCTTTCAACTGTGGAAAACGGCCTTGAAAAAAACCGGCCGGAACTAAAGGATGTTTCAATTTCAAGGCGCTGGAAAGCCATAAAAATCAGCCTGGAAGAAAGAAAACCTATAGCCTATTTCGTTGTCAATAACCAAAAGATCGGGATAGACTCAGAAAATAAGCCTTTTTCCTTGCGCGGCCATTGGGCAAGCGATACTGAGATGAAACTCCCGCTTGTTCTTACTGATGATGCCTCTGGCAGAGAAAAAATTATAGAGTTTATAGCGATGGTCCGTGCTGAAAATGAAGATATCTATAAAAAGATAGAATATTTAAATGTCGAACCTATAGACAGCATTGTATTAAAATTAAGAAACGGGTATAAGATAATTTGGGGGCCGGCAGATAAAAATGCTTTAAAGAGAAAATTGAATAAATTATTTCAGGTACAAAAAGATTCAGAAAAACGGTTTATAAAAATCGATTATATAAATATAAGCTATTTTGATGACGGAAGGATAGTGGTAAAACCACTAAAACAATAAGAGCGTTTAGCGGATAGCGTAGAGCGGATAGGAAATTCAAAATCTTTGTTTTTAACTATACGCTAAACGCTCTACGCTATCCGCTATAAGTGAGGATAAAATGGCAAAAGAAGAGATTATAACAGGACTGGACATAGGGAGCAATCAGGTTTGCTGCGTAACGGGGAAACGTTCGCAGGAGACAGGCGCTTTTGAGATAATTGGCGGGGCAAAATTGTTGTGCCGCGGCGTGAAAGGCGGCGTGGTTATAAACCTGCAGGAAACCTCATATGCCGTTGCCAAGGTAATCGAAGAGGTCGAAGAACAGACAAAGGAAACCGTCAGGCAGATATATCTGGGCTTAAGAGGCAACCATATTGAATCTGTAAATGCCAGGGGAGCCATAAACATTTCCCGTACCGATAAAGAGATAACAGCTGAAGATGTCGCCGGTGCAGTTGAAAATGCAAAGACCATAAGGCTGTCTACTGACAGGGAGATACTCCATACGATCCCGCAGGAATTTTCGCTTGATCACCAGCGCGGAGTGCCTAACCCCGTAGGTATGGAAGGGACTTTCCTGGAGGTAGATGTTCATATTTTGATTGCGTCTACAAGCCATTTAAGCAACATATATAAGTCCATTGCTCAGGCCGGGTTTGAAATAATCGAACCTATATACGGCCTTATGGCTGTGGGTGACCTGGTGATAACCCAGGAAGAAAAAGAGCTGGGATGCCTTTTGATAGATATAGGAGGGCTCACGACCGGTATTTCGATATATACCGAAGGCAGCATAAGGTTTTCAAAAGAACTGCAGATAGGCTCTGATTTTATAACCCGGGATATTTCCCATAGTTTAAGGACATCCCTGTCAACGGCACAGTCCATTAAAGAAAAATACGGTGTTGCGATGAAAAATGTGCTAAAAAGCGATACAAAATTCGATTATACCGGAGTTGACGGAAGAAGCATAAGGCCGTGCACTCAAAGGCAGCTGGTGGATATTATCCAGCCGAGGCTTGACCAGATATTTGTTGCCATAGACCAGGAAGTAAAAGCTTCAAATCTTTATGACACTATCATCCCAGGAGGGGTTGTTGTTACAGGAGGCGGAGCAAGACTCGAAGGTATGGTGGGCGCCGCAGAACAGGCCCTTAGCTGTTCAGCCAGGATAGGCCTTCCTCAGGATATAGCAGGACCGGATGAGATAATTTCAAACACTTCTTTTGCTACTGCTATAGGGCTCCTAAGGTCAGAGTTTTATAGCGGGCCGGGTTATGCTCCGCAAAGGTTTATCAAAGGCGCTTCTATATTTAAAAAAATTAAAGAGTGGGTTGATGACACATTTTAAAACAAATTTAAAATGCAAAATGTAAAATTCAAAATTTATGTGTCCCGCTTTGCGGGACTTATTTAAATAATCCCGCAAGCGGGATTCCACAATTTTGCATTTTTAATTTTGATTTTTGCATTGTTTAAGGTGGTTATTTATGAGGATTCGTCTAGCAAATAAGGATTCAGAACAACCGGCGATAATAAAAGTGATAGGGGTCGGCGGCGGCGGTTCAAATGCTGTGAACCGGATGGTATCTGCCGGTGTAAAAGGTGTTGAGTTTATAACCATAAATACCGATGTGCAGGCGCTCAGGAAATCCGTAGCATCTATACGGATACAAATAGGCGAAAAAATATCAAGAGGCCTCGGTGTCGGAGGGAATCCCAGCATAGGCCAGCAGGCGGCCGAGGAAAGCGAGAGCAAGGAAAGGATAAAAGAAACCCTTATAGGAGCGGATATGGTGTTTATTACTGCCGGTATGGGCGGCGGCACGGGCACGGGTGCAGCTCCCGTAATCGCGGAGATAGCAAGGTCTCTTGGGATACTTACGGTTGGAGTGGTAACAAAACCGTTTGAATTCGAACACAGGATACGGCTTTTTCAGGCAGAGGAAGGTATCAAGAACCTGAAAAACTTTACCGATACGCTGGTAGTTATACCTAACGAGAAACTCTTTACTATAGTTGATGATAAAACTCCGATAGAGGACGCTTTCAGGATAGTCGATGATGTTTTAAGGCAGGCAGTGCAGTCCATTTCAGATGTAATCACGACTCCGGGAGAGATCAATGTCGATTTTGCAGATGTTAAGACTATAATGAAGGGTTCCGGTGAAGCTCTCATGGGCATGGGAGAAGGTTCAGGTGAAAACAGGGCCGTGGAAGCTGCTTCAAGGGCCATAAGCAGCCCGCTTTTAGACGATGTCTCTATAGAAGGAGCAAAAGGTGTGCTTGTGAATATTACAGGAAACCGCAAGACTTCAATGGTAGAAGTACGGGAGGCCATGACTCTTATAAAAGAAGCGGTTGCTCCCGAGGCACACGTTTTTTACGGGCAGGTCATAGACCCGAACCTGGATGACAGGATAAAAATAACCGTGATCGCAACGGGTTTCCCTCCAAGGAAACCCAACTCATCCCAGGATAAAAAATTTCAGGAAAGAGAAAAAGACAGCGGCACAACGATCGATTTTAGCCGGCCAGCCTATACATACTGGAGGCCGCAGAAGCTCAAATAAAACAGCGTTTAGCGTATAGCGGATAGCGAATAGGAAAGTCAAAATAAATCATGATTTTGTCTTTCTATACGCTAAACGCTCCACGCTCCACGCTAAGGAAATTTTATGGACATAAAATCACTTTTAAAAGAAATGATGGACAAAGGCGCATCAGACCTTCATTTAAGGGCGAACGGCCGTGCATTTTTCAGGATAGACGGCGAACTTTTCCCTGTCAGCGAAAAAATATTCTCTGAAGAAGAAAACCGTACGATCGCGCTGTCTCTTATGAGCGTTTCTCAAAAAGAGACATTTAATAAACAACACGAGATGGATTTAGGTTACACTATGCCTGAGCTCGGTCGTTTTCGAATAAATATTTACAGCCAAAAAGGCATGACGAACATGGCATTCAGGTTTATCCCGGTTAAGATTCCAGGTATAGATGAACTAAAACTGCCGCCTGCAATTAAGCAGATAGCTGAGAATAGGAGGGGTTTGATCCTGGTTTCCGGTACAACAGGTTCAGGAAAATCTACGACCCTTGCGTCGATAATAGGGCACATAAATGCTACGCGCTCGACTCATATCGTGACTATTGAAGACCCGATAGAGTTTCTCCATGTAGATAATAAGTCTATCGTTACTCAAAGAGAACTAGGGTTGGACACATCCAGTTTTCCAGATGCTTTAAAACATGTTGTCAGACAGGACCCTGACGTTATACTTTTAGGTGAAATGAGAGACCTGCCCACTGTCTCTGCTGCGATAACAGCTGCGCAGACGGGCCATCTGGTTATATCAACACTTCATACTATAGATACAACGCAGAGCATTAATCGGATAATAGACTTGTTCCCTCCTCACCAACAGGACCAGATAAGGCTGATCCTGGCAGATATATTAAAAGCAGTTATCTCGCAGAGGCTATTGCCAAGCCTGTCCGGCAAAGGCAGGGTGCCGGCTGTCGAGGTTTTGGTAGTAACAGGGCTTATAAAGAAACTAATAGAAGAAAAAAATTTAGGCGAGATAACGAACCAGATCAGGCAGGGGCAGTATTATGGCATGCAGACATTTAATCAGGCTTTGGTCAAGTTGTTAAAGAATAATGAGATAAAAATGGAAGATGCATTGAATGCCGCAAGTAACCCCGAAGAATTAATGCTGAATATCCGGGGTGTTCAATCGGGCACGGAAGGTGCCTCGGATTTTATCGAAAGATAAAAAATGAAATCCCAACAAAATGAATCCAAATAGCAAATTTTCGGGATTTGGTTGTTTATAGTTAGTTGGTTATTCTATTATGTGGAAACAAAATAAAGGTTTATGGCAAGATGATAGATTTCCCGTCTATCATTTTACATCTACCTCAAATTTCAAAGATTTAAAGAACAATGAAATAAGGGATATTTTTTTATCAAAAAATAAGATATATTCAAAAGACCTTGTAAGGGCGCAGCAGGTGCACGGTAAAAAGATAAGGATAGTTACAGATAAAGACAAAGGCAAAGAACTTCCCAAAACCGATGGCTTGATAACGGATAATCCCGGTGTTTATCTGGCTATATTTACAGCAGACTGCATGCCTGTTTTTTTTGCGGATAAAAAAAAGGAAGTAGTAGGACTGGTGCATGCTGGCTGGCGAGGATTAAAAGCAGGCATTATACCGGAAGCCGTAAAGATATTTAAAAAGAAATTTAAGATAAAAGCGAAAGATATATCTGTATTTATCGGCCCGCATATACAGAAGTGCTGCTTTAAGATAGGCGATGAGATAAAAAAGGAGTTCTCGCTCAAGAAAACTCAAGATTCTCTCAGCCTCTCTGATGTGGCGGAGAAGCAGTTAAAAAAGACTGGTATCAAAATAACCTCGATAAATGAAAAATGCACTTGTCATGAAAAAACCTTGTTTTTTTCTTATAGAAGGGATAAAACTCCGCAAAGGCTGATGTCTTTAATTGGCATAAAAAAGAAAATCGCTTAAAAGGGAGATAGCCAAATGCAAATAAATAAATTTAGGGATAAAATCGATATCCTGGATAAAAAAATCTTAAACCTTCTTAACAAGAGGGCCGGCTTGGCTAAAGCAATAGGCAGGCTAAAAACAAAACAAAATAAGGAATTTTACGTGCCTCACAGGGAAAAGATGGTCATTTCCCAGATCCTGCATAAGAATAAAGGCCCATTGACGGATTTTGCGCTTGAAGTTATATATAGAGAAATATTGAACGCCTGCCGGTCACTGGAATCAAAAATAAAGGTGGCTTATTTCGGGCCTGAAGCGACTTTTACACACCAGGCAGCGCTGAAAAACTTCGGTGCAAGTGTGGATTATGTTGCTGTTAAATCGATCCCTGATGTTTTTTTAGAAGTGGAAAAAAACCGCGCCGATTACGGAGTAGTACCTGTAGAAAATTCAACTGAAGGTATGGTCAATCATACCCTCGATATGTTCATAGAGTCAGATCTGATAATATGTGCTGAGTTGAGCATGAGGATCGAAGAATGTATCCTTTCAAAATCCGGGAGGCTAAAGGATGTCAGGTTGGTCGTATCGAATCCACAGCCTCTTGCCCAATGCAGGAACTGGCTTGAAATAAACCTGCCCGGCGTTCCGGTCAGGGAAATGCTGTCTACGACTCAAGCGGCGATATTCGCAAGCAAGCATAAGGAAGTTGCCGCTATCGCATCAAGCGCAGCCGCAAAGATATATAACCTGGAGATAATCGAAAAAGGCATAGAGGACAGCAAAGAAAATTATACCAGGTTCCTTGTCATAAGCAAGCACCCTGCAAAGAAATCCGGCACTGATAAGACCTCTGTGATGTTTTCAATAAAAGACAGGGTAGGCGCCCTGCACGATATGTTAATGTCTTTTAAAAAGAATAAGGTGAACCTCTCTAAAATAGAATCACGCCCCACAAAGAAAAAAGCCTGGGAGTATATTTTCTTTATCGACATGGTGGGCCATATAGAAGAGAAAAGGATACAAAAAGCCTTGAATGAAATTGAAAAGAACTGCATGTTCTTAAAGGTGCTCGGGTCTTACCCGAGAGCAGACTGACAAAACAATGCAAAATGAAAATTGAAAAATGCAAAATTAAAAAAGGCAGGTAATATGAAGATAGACATTAAAAGATATGTGAGGCCTTGCTGCAGGGCTTTTCAGCCCTATGTGGCTGGGAAGCCCATAGAAGAAATCAAAAGAGAACTTGGTTTAAAAAGTGTTATAAAAATGGCTTCTAACGAGAACCCACTCGGGCCGTCAAAGAAAGCCATAGGCCTTATAAAAAAGCTTGCGAACAAGGTTTTTTATTATCCAGATTCAAATTCATGGGCGCTAAAACAGGCTATCTCAAATAAATTCGCCGTAAACACCCAGAACATTATCCTGGGTTCCGGGTCCGACGAGCTAATCGAACTTATCGCAAAGACGTTCCTAAGCCCGGGAGATGATGTCATAGCTTCAGAACATGCTTTTATCAGGTACAAGATGGCAGGTGACCTAATGAATTGCCGGGTGATAAATGTTCCCATGAGACAATATACGCATGACCTTTCAAAAATGGCACAAGCTATCACCTCGAAGACGAAGATTGTGTTCGTGGCTAATCCGAATAATCCTACAGGTACGTGTAATAATGAAAATGAGATCAAAGAATTCCTTAAATCTGTGTCGGAAAAGCCTTCGGCCCCCCTTGTGGTTTTTGACGAAGCCTACTATGAATACGCAAAAATTCAAAGGGATTATCCTGACACATTAAAATTGCTGACATCATATCCAAATATCATAATATTAAGGACGTTCTCAAAAATATACGGGCTTGCTGGCTTGCGGGTAGGGTATGGTTTTGCCTCAAAGGAAATCGTTGATTATCTGGATAGGGTAAGGCCGCCGTTTAACGTGAATATGATTGCTCAGGAAGCGGCTGCCGTCAGTTTAACCGATAAAGAGCAGGTAAATAAAAGCATAAAGCTTGTCCAAGAGGGAAAAAAGTATTTGTACAAGGAACTGGCAAAATTAAATATTGATTTTATCCCGTCCTGCACTAACTTCATTCTTATGGATGTCTCGCCAAATCTTGGGCAGAATGTATTCCAAAAGTTGCTTAAGAAAGGTATTATAGTCAGGGCAATGAATGAATACGAATATCCTAATCATATAAGAGTTACTATAGATTTGCCAAGAAATAACAGGCTTTTTACAAAAGCTTTGAAAAATGTTATATCAGAGATTAGTGATAATAAACTTTTATAGGTATAATAATTATATGTCCCGGATAAGCGATAGTTAAGTGGCAAAACTCAAAAAAGGCATATAAAAAATGTAGGAAATGATGGAGAAAAATCATGCAGGTTGTAATTAAATCAAAATTGATGCGTTGGGCCATAGAACGTTCTGGATTGTCTCCGGATAAACTTTTAAAACGTTTCCCAAAAATTTCTGCATGGGAAAGCGGTAAGAGCCAGCCTACTCTTAAACAAATTGAAAGTTTTGCAAAAGCTACTTATACCCCATTTGGCTATTTTTTTCTTAGCGAACCGCCTATTGAGCGAATGCCAATTCCTGACTTCCGTTCAGCGAGTATTGGGCAAAATAAAAGCCCCAGCCCTAACCTGCTTGATATTATATATATCTGTCAGCAAAGGCAGGATTGGTACCGGGATTTTGCACGGTCCTCAAAAGAAGAATCTCTTACATTTGCAGGAAGTGCTAGTATAAATGATGGTATAGAAAAAACCGCTGCGAAAATACGCCATACGCTGGGTTTTGATTTGGAAGAACGCCGCAAAATGCATACATGGACCGAAGCCTTGCGTAATTTTATTGAACATGCTGACAATGCCGGAGTTCTTGTAATGTGCAGCAGTGTAGTACTTAACAATAATCACAGGCATCTTGATCCCTATGAATTCGGCGGTTTTGCAATAGCAGATGACATTGCCCCGCTTGTGTTTATTAATGGCAGTGATATGAAAGCCAGGCAAATGTTTACCCTTGCGCACGAACTGGCGCATGTATGGCTGGGACAGACAGCTGTTTCTGACGCACAAATAACGCATATACCGGAAAATGATGTTGAAAACTGGTGTAACAAAGTCGCAGCGGAACTTTTAGTGCCGATGGCAGTTTTTGAAAAAGAGTATAAAAAAGATAATGAGCTGGTAATCGAAATGAACCGTTTAGCAAGGCAGTTTAAAGTCAGCACTCTTGTCATATTGCGCAGGATTTATGATTCAGGCGGTGTTTCAAAACAGCGGTTTTGGAGTGAATATAATAAAGAACTCGAGCGGCTGCAGGATATTCCGAGAAGTAAAGGCGGAGATTTTTATCTTTCTCAGGCTGCCCGTGTAAGCAAACGTTTTGCCTGTGCGCTTGTTGCAAGCACTCTTGAAGGGCAAACGTTATACCGCGATGCTTTTCGTTTGCTTGGCTTTTCAAAACAGGCTACTTTTCATGATTTTGGCGTTAAGCTGGGGGTAATATAATGTCATATTTGCTTGACGCAAATGTTTTCATACAAGCAAAAAACCTGCATTATGAGGTTTTTAGCGTTGAAAAAGTAGGCGACGAGCTGGAGGCAGGAAATGATGAACTTGCTGAATGGGCATCAAAACGGGGACCCGATTTCTTTTTAAAACCTGATGGCGCCATGCTGCCTGCGTTAAGGACAGTTGGTGAATGGTCAGCCGGGCAAAGATATGACCCCGCGGCAGTGAATTTATTTCTTCAGGATCCAGATTATTATCTTGTTTCACACGCTTTATCGCATCAAAATGTTGTTGTTACCCAGGAAAAGCCTTCTCCTTCTATAAAAAAAATTAAAATCCCGGATGTCTGTATAGGGCTTAAGATAAAGTTTATGACGCCTTTTGAAATGTTAAGGCATGAACGGGCACGGTTTATTCTCGGATAAAAGGATATAAAACATGATTATTACGCTTAAGCCGGGAACGTCTAAAAATGAAAGAGAAAAAGTTACAAGGAAAATTAAACAGCTGGGATATAAACCACATGTATCCATAGGCGCTGATATAACTATCATCGGCATGATAGGAGAAAGGGCGGAACGCTACAGCGAAGTTTTTGAAGCTATGGATGCGGTTGATCATATAAGCGAAATAGAAAAACCGTACAAACTTGCAAGCAGGGAATTTAAACAAGAAAATACTGTAATAGATATCGGAGGCGTAAAGATAGGCGGGAATGAGATCGTGGTCATGGCAGGGCCCTGCGCGGTAGAAAATAAAAAGGTAATTTTAGAGATAGCAAAAGCGATAAAGAGATCAGGCGCGAAGATATTAAGAGGCGGTGCTTTTAAGCCGAGGAGTTCTCCGTATGCTTTTCAGGGCCTTGGCGAAGAGGGTCTTAAGTATTTAAGGTTTGCAGCGGACAAGGAAGGGCTTTTAGTGATCACCGAAGCTATGTCTTCAGAGCAAGTAAAGCTTGTGGGTAAATATGCCGATATAATACAGATCGGAGCAAGGAATGTCCAGAATTATGACTTGCTCAAAGAAGTTGGAAAACAAAAAAAGCCTGTAATGCTCAAAAGAGGGATGTCCACCACTATAAAAGAGTGGCTCCTTTCAGCCGAATATATCATGTCAAACGGGAATTATAAAGTTATGCTGTGCGAAAGAGGTATCCGGACCTTTGAAGATGCAACAAGAAATACCTTGGACTTAAATGCAGTCCCCGTGATAAAAAAACTGTCACATTTGCCTGTTATAGTAGACCCGTCTCATGGAGTCGGGATAAGGGAACATGTCGGCACCATGGCTAAAGCATCGATTGCTGCAGGCGCTGATGGGCTTATTATTGAGGTGCACCCCAAGCCCGAAGATGCCCTTTCCGACGGCGCTCAGAGTTTGCTCCTTGACCAATTTGACAGGTTAATGCAGGAGTTAAGACCGTTGGCCAGCGCGCTTGGCAGAAGGATATGAAACGATGAAGAAAATAGCCATTATAGGTGTAGGTTTGATAGGCGGTTCTTTGGGAATGGCTTTAAAAAGCCGCGAAAAACCGGCTTATAAGATAACCGGCATCGGAAGAAGGCTCGACAGGTTAAGGCTTGCAAAAAAGCTGGGAGCTGTTGACAATTATACTCTTGACTGGCAGGAAGGCTTGAAACGTGCGGATATAGTGATAGTCTCAACTCCAGTCGATCTGATAGCGCAAACGGTTAAAAAGATAATCCCCTACCTTAAAGAAAGCGCAATCATCTCTGATGTGGGAAGCGTTAAAGGGCCGGTTATTAAAGAGGTCAACAAGGTCTTATCTGAAGCCAGAAAAAAATATAAACGTTCTATCCCGTTTGTCGGGGCCCACCCGATGGCAGGTTCAGAAAAAACCGGGGTACAGTTTGCTGATAAAAAAATTTATAACGGGGCAACGGTCGTCCTGGTTAAAGATGCTTCAACTAAGAAAATCGCGGTCAACAAGATTGGTAAAATATGGAAAGCTGCAGGAGCGAATGTCATTATAACCGACCCTTTTATGCACGATAGGATAGTGTCTTTAATAAGCCATCTGCCTCATGTGATAGCGTTCTCTCTTTGTCTGATGGCAAAGAAATTGAATAAAAAAGACAGGAAAACCTCAAAATTTTTAGCAGGGTCTTTTAAAGACCTGACAAGGATAGCAAATTCAAACCCTAGGGATTGGGCATGTATTTGCAAACAAAACAAGAAAGAACTTAACATCTCAATAGCTGATCTAGTTAAATTACTTTTAAAAATAAAAAGCAGCTTAAACTCATGCAAAAGAACTGAAAAGACATTCTTAGAGGCTAAATTAGCCCGCCAAAAACTTTTAAATATATAAGATTTACAAATCTGTGTAATCAAATTAAGGTTCTTAATTATGGATTGGATCGTTAAGAAATACAAGCCCCGCCAAAATGGGATCAAAGAAATATCCGTTCCAGCTGATAAATCAATTACTCACAGAGCAGTGATGCTTTCTGCGTTTGTAGAAGGCAGCTATACTGTAAAGAATTATCTGCCCGCGGATGACTGCATGAGTACTATAAATGCTTTTAGGTCTATGGGAGTGGACATCAAAGAAATAATTATGGATAATAAAAGATCTTTAAGTATTACAGGTTCCGGGAAATTAAAACCACCTCAAAAAGCTATTGATGCCGGGAATTCGGGCACAACCACAAGGCTTCTTTGCGGTATTTTAGCGGGGCAGGATTTTGAAACTGAAATAACCGGGGACGCCAGCCTTTCAAAAAGGCCGATGAAAAGGGTGATTGAACCCTTAAGACTGATGGGTGCCAAAATAAGCGCAAGAGAAGATAATTACCTGCCGTTAAAGATTGCCGGGACACCGGATTTAAAACCTATAACTTACAGGAGCAGTATTGCAAGCGCACAGGTCAAATCCTGCGTGCTTTTTGCCGGTATGCAGGCAAAAGGAAAAACAACTTTTATTGAACCTGTTAAATCAAGAGACCATACTGAAAGAATGCTAAAGTTTGTGGGTGTAGAGGTGAAAGAAACAGCGACTTCATCGTCCGTTATAGGCCCGGTTAGAATTCCGCCGGGATTTACAATAGATGTTCCAGGTGATATTTCTGCAGCCGCGTTTTTTCTTGCAGCGGGCGCACTTTTGCCAAAAACAAAAATAAAACTTTCAAATGTAGGCATCAATCCTACAAGAGACGGAATAATTGATATATTGAGAAATATGAACGCCGAACTTAAAATTATCAATAACAACAAAGGTTCATGGGATTCATTTGACCCTGTCGCGGATATCGAGGTTGGGACGTCACAGCTTACAGCCTGCGATATCAACGGCGAAATGATACCGCGTTTAATTGATGAAATACCTGTTGTAGCTTTGGCTGCGACCCAGGCAAAAGGCGCGACTATAATCTCAGGGGCCGAAGAATTAAGGTTTAAAGAAAGCGACAGGTTAAAAGCCGTTGCGGCAGAATTAAATAAAATGGGAGCTGCGATAGAAGAAACAAAGGATGGGCTTATAATAACAGGGCCTGTAAAGCTTAAAGGGTGCGAAGTTGACAGCCACGATGACCACAGGATAGCTATGATGCTTGCCGTAGCCGGGCTTTTAGCAGAAGGTGAGACAACCATAAAAAATACGGATTGCGTAAGCATTTCTTTTCCTGATTTTAAGTTAAAGCTTAACGGTATCGGAGCAGAGATAGAATGAAAAGATATATTGTCGCAATTGACGGGCCCGCTGGGGCGGGGAAGTCCACTGTTTCAAAGCTTGTCGCACAAAAGCTGGGGTATCTTTACATAGATACCGGAGCTATGTACAGGGCCATAGCCTTAAAAGCGATCAGGATGAATTTAAGTTTTTATGAAAATGATAAATTAATCAAAATGGCAGAAGGAACGGATATAACTTTAAAAACTTCAGATAAAAAAGGCTCACTACTTGATATTTTTATGGATGACGGAGATGTAACAGAAGAGATAAGGACACAAGAGGTTTCTCAAGGGGCTAGCAAGGTCTCATCAATTCCTGAGATAAGAAAGATATTACAGCAAAAACAGAGGCGGATAGGAAAAGACGGCGGCATTGTCATGGAGGGCCGGGATATAGGAACGGTTGTTTTTCCAAATGCGGAATTCAAGTTTTATATGGATGCTACAGTCGAAGAAAGAGCAATGAGGCGTTACCGTGAACTAAGAGCAAAAGGGCAAGAAGTTTCTTTAGGTGTTATAGAAAAAGAAATAGCCGAAAGAGACGATAGGGATAAGAACAGAAAAGCCGACCCGCTCGTAAAAAGCCCGGATGCTATTTATATAGATTCCACAGGGATGTCTATAGAGGAATCGGCAGATATCGTAGTTGAATATATTAACAAACATGGTTAAATCTTCGTGGCTTTATTATCTTGGCAGAGGGATGTTCAGGCTTTTGTTTAAAATAGTGTGGCGATGGAAAATTTACGGGTTAGAAAACCTCCCGAAAGAAGGGAAAATAATAGTTGCCCCTAATCATGTCAGTTACTTTGATCCGCCTATGACCGGGTCTGCTATGGAAAGGCCCCTATATTTCATGGCAAAAGAAGAACTGTTTAAAATGCCTATTTTGGGTTTTGTAATAAGAAGGACCCATGCTTTTCCTGTTAAGAGGGGTAAAAGTGATATAGGCGCGTTCAGAATGGCGCAGAAGCTTTTAAATGAAGATAAGGCGGTACTTGTATTTCCGGAAGGGACGCGCTCAAAAGACGGTAATTTCGGCAGGGCAAGGCCCGGTCTTGGGATGCTTTCATGCCTGACCCAGTCTCCGGTAATCCCTGTCAGGATAATTAATTCGAACAATATGAGGAAATTATTACCGTTAAAAATAATTTTTGGTAAACCCGTCTATCCTCTGAAAGAATATACAAAGGAATCATATCAAGAACTCTCAGAAACGGTTCTGGAAGAAATAAAGAAGTTGAATTAAAATGAAAAAATTAAAAACCGAGAAACCGGGCAGAAAGATAAAGACGGCTAAAACAGCAGGGGTGTGTTTTGGGGTTAAAAGGGCCATAGAACTGGCCCAAAAAACAGCCAGAAACAGAAAAAAAGTATATACGCTCGGGCCCTTGATCCATAACCCTCAGGAGGTTAACCGCCTTTCAAAAAATGGCATTAAACCCATAAAAAGCCCCTGGAAGCTTAAAAACGAGACCCTGATATTGAGGACTCATGGGATACCGCTGACTTTTAAGAAAAAACTCGAATTAAAAAGATTAAACCTTGTAGATGCGGCATGCCCTTTTGTAAAACACGCACAGGACATGGTCAGAAAGCTGACACAGGAAGGTTATCAAGTCATAATAGTCGGAGATAAGATACACCCAGAAGTAGTGGCGCTTGTTTCTTACGGGCTGGGCAAATGCAAGGTTGTTGAAAAAAAAGAGGACATAAATAAAATTAAACTGGCAAAAAAAATAGGGGTGGTGAGCCAGACAACACAGAGTAAAAAGAATTTCGATAGCATCATTTCTGTGTTAAGGAACAAAAGGCCGGACGCAAAGATATTCAATACTATCTGCCGGGCCACTATTGACAGGCAGTCCGAAGCAAAGAATATAGCAAAAGGCGCGGATCTAATGATAGTAGTCGGGGGAAAGAATTCGGCAAACACAAGGCGTTTATATGAAATATGCCGGGATTATACGAAAGCATACTATATTGAGGTTGCAAAAGAAATAAACCCTGAGTGGTTTAAAGGTGTAGAAAAAGTCGGGCTGACAGCGGGAGCGTCAACCCCTGACTGGGTCATAAAAGATGTCGAGAGCACGATAAAATACATAAAGGAGAACTAAAAAAATGGACGAGACAAAGGAAGCGCAAGGCAAAGAAAATAATTTAAATATTGCAGCACCCGGCGCATTAGAAGGGGCCAAAGAGCAAAAAGAAAAGAAAGAAGAAGATGTTAAGATGGAAGAACTCATGGGGGACCAGATAATTATCGAGGAGGGGAAGATAGTAAAGGTAAAGATTGTCGGGAAAAATGCAGAAGGAGTACTGGTGGACCTGGGTGTAAAATCAGAAGCCCCGATCAGCAAAAGCGAGTTCGGGTCTCAGGAAAAATACGATGAAATAAATGTGGGCATGGAGATCCCCGTATATATAGTCCGCCTTCATTCAAGGGAAGGCTCCCCCGTAGTCTCTTATAAACAGGCCAGGGAAATCTATGCCTGGGAAAAGATAAAGGCCTCGTTTGCAAGTTCCTCTCCGATAGAGGGGGTTATCGTAAGAAAGATCAAGGGTGGGTTTATCGTGGATACCGGGATCGATGCATTCCTGCCGTTTTCTCAGCTCGAAATTTACAGAGTAAAAGATTTTAACGCTTATCTGGGTATAAAAATGAAGTTCTTGATCACGGATATGGACAAAGACAAAAATAACCTGGTATTATCGAGAAGAAAGCTTCTTGAACTTGAGCAGAATGAAAGCAAGAAGAGAGTGCTTGAAAATATTTATGAAAACCAGGTCATTGATGGTGTTGTGACACGGATAACTGATTTCGGCGCATTTGTCGACATAGGAGGCATGGAAGGGCTGCTGCATATCGGGGATATAGCCTGGCACAGGTTAAACAAAGTAGGGGACAAGCTTTCAGTCAGGCAGAGCATAAAAGTCAAGGTCCTTAAGATAGAAGGAGGGAGAGTCTCTTTAGGAATGAAACAGCTCATTCCAACGCCCTGGGAAAAAGCAGGCGAAAAATACCCTAAAGGCAGTATTGTCAAAGGAAAAGTTATTTCCATAACGGAGTTCGGGGTTTTTATCGAAATAGAACCCGGCCTTGAAGGGTTACTCCATGTTTCAGAGATATCGTGGTCAGAGCAGAAAAGCGATGTGTTAAAAAAATTCAAAGCCGGACAGGAATTAGATGTTAAAGTCATAGATATTGATACCGTTAGCGAGAAACTGTCCCTGTCCGTAAAAAAATTAAAATCAAATCCGTGGGAAGAGGCTAAGACAAAGTTCCCGAAAGGCACAAAAGTAAAAGGGACGGTTACGAACATTACTCCTTTCGGTGCTTTTGTCAAGATTGCAGACGGCATGGAAGGGCTTATTCATATCGGGGAAATGTCGTGGACAAAAAAGGTCAACCATCCAAAGGATGTCTTGAAAACCGGGCAGGAAATAGAATCAGTAGTGTTGGATATTAACCCCATAGAAGAAAAGATATCGCTTTCATTAAGGCATTTGGAAGGAAACCCGTTTGAAAAATATTCAACGGGCAAGGTAGTGACCGGGAAAGTTAAGCGAATAACGGATTTCGGCGCTTTTATTGAGCTTGAACCTGGGATAGACGCACTGCTGCGCGCCAGCGAGATAATACCTAAAAAAATGGAAAGCGCAAAACGTGCGAACATTTCAGATTTCCTGAAAGTCGGCCAGGAGATAGAAGCAAAAATAGTCAAAAGCGACCTTAAAGAAAGAAAAATAGATATTTCAACAAAGAAATTAGAGCGCGAAAGAGAAAAAGAACTTCTAAAAAAATATACGAATAAAGAATCACGCCCTACTTTAGGGGACGTCCTGGAAGAAGAGTGACCTGATTTTTACGCCAACCCACAATTTACACGCAAGAATACACCCATATACAGGTTCCCAGGGATTAACTTGTGAGATTTATTAGAGCTGTTTTATTGCTATTCTTTTGCCTTTTTGCCGT
Organism: Candidatus Liberimonas magnetica; assembly: GCA_020523885.1. NCBI lineage: Bacteria > Pseudomonadati > Elusimicrobiota > Endomicrobiia > Endomicrobiales > Candidatus Liberimonas > Candidatus Liberimonas magnetica. Next base: position 211,314 of record JAJAPY010000005.1, read on the forward strand.
GCTTATAGGCATTGAGGTCTTTTTTTGTTATTTCCTGCCTCTATTTTGGAAAATAAACTCAAAGATCCATGCCGGTGAAATGAATAAAAATATTTGTATTTATACGGTAGGTGAATCCACAGCTTTTGGGCAGCCATACGGCCCGAAAATATCTTTTCCAGAAATAGTTAAATATATGTTTAACGGAAAGATCAATAATAAAGAAATAAGAATTATTAATTTTGCCAGACGCGGTTCAAGTTTCGAGGAACAATATTGGAAATTGTTTAAGGAACTTAGTGTTAAACCCAAGTTAACCGGTGTAGTATTTGTATATGCAGGCATCAACGATATATCAACTGTGGGTAAAGGGCTAGATAAGGCTGGTTTTTGTTTTAGGACACTTTATAAATCCCTGGTATATTCCAAGTTTGCATTTATTAAGCATAAAAAATCGATATATAGTTATGAATATAATTTAGAAAGAGTAATAAAACTTGCTCAAAGTTATGGTTTAAAAATCGTTATATCAAATTTAATAGGCAATTTTACAGAGTTTGCTCCGAAAAATAATCAAATATTTGAATCAAAGGATAACAGGGCACTGTTTAATAAAGCGGAGGAGTATGTTCTTAAAGGCGATTTAGACAAAGCACAGAACGTTTACGAACAGCTGATAAACCTCAACCATAAAACAGTTTTATCGCCTGTATACTATTTTCTCGGGAAGATTTATGAGGCAAAAGGGGATTATGCAATTGCCAGGAACAATTATTATCTGGCTGCGGATACCGGAAGTGTAAGGCTGCAAAAACCTACCAGTAAACAAAATGAGATCATAAAAATGGCCGGTATCGAGTATAAGGCGGGTTTCGTAGACGCTTTGTCGATTTTTGAAGAAAACTCAAAAAATGGCTTGATAGGTTACAACCTTTGTGGAGATGCCCACCACCCAAATCTTAAAGGTTATATACTGCTTGCAAAAGGTTTTGCCCGGGAACTCGGGGATATTTACGGGAATAAGCCTGAAAGAACAGACCTTTCAGAAAAAGAAGTAACGGAGCATTTTAACTTTACTGATGACGATATATTCTATGTATATACTCATAATTTAAAATGGCTTCTGGCCGAGACGAGCGGAGACATTTATAGGAAAGAAAGCATAGAAAGGGCAAGATATTATCTTGAACAAGCAATAAAAAATTATGAATTAAACCCGTCCGGCGAGAAAAAAACAGATATAGAACTGTCCCGGCTTATGATCGCTGCGGTAAGCAGGGATTTAAAAGGAGTCATATACTGGTTAGAAAAAGGGGAGTTTTTGACAAAAAACAGGACAGTATTTTTTACTACAAACAATAATATGATACAAACAAATAATTGGTTCACTTCATGGCTTAGATATACCCTCTGTGAATTAGACCTGCCCGATGCTATTATTAAAGAATTAGGAGCTGACTTAAAAGAACATGAAAGACTGAAAAATAATAGGCTGGATTATGTAATTGTAAAATGAACGTAGCAGTACACGGGTAATAAATTGATCGTTGTTTTTAGGAAAGGAGCATTTCAAACGGCATGAAAACTTTTTATGTCATATTAATATTAAGTACACTAGGGATATTTAATATTGCCAATTACATTTCAGCAGCAGGGGTTATCAATGAATCAGAAATGTCCTGGCATGAAGAATATCTTATAAATGCCCACACTTTCTTAACGGACTTTAATGATAAAGGAGGGTTATTCCATTCAGTTTATGCGCCTCTTTATTATTTAAATATGGCGCTGGTAATGAAATTGTTCGGGAAAAGCTGGCTGGTTTCTAATTTTATCACCAATAGTTTTTATCTTTTTATCTTAATATTTTTCACATACCTCCTTGGAAAAGAGCTGAACGGCAGGGCCGCAGGGGTGATTTCCGCAACAATAGTATCGTTTTACCCCAACACCTGGGCCAGCTACAGGTCATTCTCGCCCGATTTTACTACGATGGGAATAGTTGTGACGGGTATTTATTTTCTTGTTAAATCCGGCTACTACAGCGACCCGAAGTTCTCTATATTATTTGCACTGGCCTGTGCCTGGGGAATGATGCTAAAAGAATCTTTCGGGGCCTTCATAATAGGGCCTATCTTTTATGGATTGTTTCATGCGTACAGGCAGGCCAAGGAAAGCCAATACCGGCCTTTGATGAATTTTCTTGCATTTTCAATAATAGTTTATGTGCTAATATACCCTTACTATTTTACGGGTTTATATCATCTTAATGTATTTACAATTGGGAGATCCTTTAAAAATACCGGGATGAACTTTTATGATTTAATAGATTTAAGGTTTTTTACGGTTGGTTTATATAAAAGCCAGCTTACACCTGTTTATTTTCTTGTCATGATCCTTGGATTTTATTATTTTTTACGGTACAAAAACAACAGAATTAAGTTTATGATGATTCTTTGGCTGCTTATACCCAATTTAATGCTCATATTTATTCCTAATAAAACGGAAAGATACTTGCTGGCTGCGCTGCCGGCCTTTGCTTTAATAAGCTCTTTTTCTGCAGATAGATTGAAAAGCAGCATGGCAAGAAATATATTTATTCTTTTCCTTATAGCAGCCGGGCTGTATCAGTACCATAAACTTAACAGCGCCGAATTTAAGCCGGAAAATGAAAAATTCGGTTGGTATTATCCAAATAATATTATAACCTCTTATAATGAATTAAGGTATAAGGGAAGTTTGATAGATGCCTTAAGAAGTAATTTGCTGCTTGAAATAGATGATTTCAGGAAATTGAAAAAAGACACAGTCTGCAAAGTCAGCGAACTCAAAAAAGGGGACGGCAGTGATATGTCGGTTAATCTTCGTACGATCTTATGGTGCAATAGCCCTAAAATAGATTACGATTTCTCAAGGGATTACACGTATATCACAGGTGATGAAGCAGCTCCGGATGAAAAAACCTTCCATTATCTGCTGGATATATTGGATAAGTCCGATATTATTGTATTTAATGCAGGTGAGGATGATATAGACTTGAAAAACCCCGGTTTCCTTGACTCTATCATAAAAGACGGTAGTATAAACAAGTTTTCTACCCTATGGGCAAATAAGCTTAAAAACTTTACATCAAGAAAAATATATCATTCGAAAGCTGATTATTTCTGCACCTATAACGTTTATCTTTATAAAAAGATATTTTAATCTGTGGTTTTAGGGTAAAGATTTTTCCCTGAGCTTTTCCCTGAAGCTTGACTTAAAGCGATAAATTTCTTATAATAACACCCTATTATCGCAAAAAGAGGTATAGCATATGATTAATAAGACTTATTTACCGAAAATTTCTGAAATTAAAAGAGGCTGGCATCTGATAGATGCGAAAGGTAAACCTCTTGGACGGATCGCTACTCAGGCTGTTTATTTGCTAAGAGGGAAAAATAAACCCTTTTATACCCCGCACCTTGACTGCGGAGACCACGTCGTTGTTACCAATGTAAGCCAGATCGTATTGACCGGCAAAAAACTGGAACAAAAAATAGACTATCACCATTCGGGTTATCCGGGAGGCGATAAGTATACGGTGTATTCAAAACTGATGGCAGAAAAACCAGAAAAAGGCCTTTGGCTTGCAGCCAAAGGCATGCTTCCAAAAAACAGGCTGGCAGGTGTTCAGATAAAAAGGCTTAGAATATTCAAGGGAAATGAACACGATTTTGCGGACAAATTTGCAAAAAATAAGGAATAGGGAGAAAGTATGAGTCAAAATAATACAGATATTCAAACAGTTATGGCTACGGGGAGAAGAAAAACATCTATTGCAAGGGTTAAAGTTACATCCGGCCAGGGAAAGATCATGGTTAATAATAGGACACTGGATGAATATTTTGGAGGCTTGAGCAAAACCAAAAAGAACGCCCTTAAACCGATAGAGATGTCGCCCTCTGCGAATTCATATAATTTCAGTATAACTGTGACAGGCGGAGGTTATACAGGACAGGCAGGAGCTATCAGCCATGCTCTTACAAGGGTATTGATAAAGTTAGACCCAAAATTAAAAGCGAATTTGAAAAAAGAAGGGCTGTTAACACGCGATCCAAGGATGGTTGAACGTAAAAAACCCGGCAGGCCTAAAGCAAGAAAGAGATTCCAGTTCTCAAAGAGATAATTTTTATAATTTCAGATATTTTTAAAGACGTTCATAACACAATATATTTTGTATGAACGTCTTTTTTATTGCCTAAAAAATCAAAAAAATGGGATAAAACATTAATTCCAATTGATTTTACTGATATATTTAAAAAAATATTTTATAATTTATCCCTTGACTTTTCTTTCATTTTATATTATAAATTAAATGTAATAGGCTTTGAAAAATAAACCACTTTATGGAAAAAATGTATCGATATTGCCAAAGCTGTTTTTGGGCAATTGTAAGGAGGTAGAAAAAGATGAAAAAACCAGATGTAGTAAAACAGGTAGCTGATGTTGCGGGTTTAACTCAAGGCGATGCTAACAGAGCAGTAAAGGCGCTTGTTAAAGTCGTCCAGACAGCATTAAAAAATGGAGAAGTCGTGTCATTTTCCGGGCTTGGTTCGTTCCGCTCAAAACCCCGCAAAGCCCGTCAAGGCAGAAATCCAAAGACAGGCGAGATAATACCTGTTCCTGAAGGAAAGAAAGTTTCTTTTAAACCGACAACGACTTTAAGAAAGCTAATTCAATAAGATTTTTTGTTTAAATTTAGTTTTTAATGATTTTTTATGGAAAAGTTAAAGATTAAAGGCTTGGTAATTTGCGCCAGCTGGATATTCAATATATGGGGAATATTTGTAACTGTTAAAGGTTTCTGGGATGTTTTTTTTGGAGAGCCGGAATCTAATTTCTATTCACAAACAAAATGGGAGTTTATATCCGAGCAGCAGTGGCTGACCTGGTCTGGTTTTGAAATAACTTATGGGATAGCGTGTATATCAATAGCTTACCTTTTAAGAAAATATTCTGTCAAACTCCCTGAATTTATCGAAAGAAAGGCTGATATAACTTCTAAGACAGCCGTTTAAAACCCAAAAATTAATTTAATTATTAATATGTTTTTAAGGATAAATAATGACAAATACCTTTAAAAAAATCGTGCCATCCGATAAATTGAACGCATTGCCTCCTTACCTGTTTTCCAAGATAAATGCATTAAAAGCCGAGGCCTATGCAAAAAAGCTGGATGTAATCGACCTGGCTATGGGCAATCCTGACCTGCCTACCCCTAAACATGTGGTGGAGAGGCTTTGCGATACAGTGCTTAATCATTCGCACACTCACAGGTATCCTCAGGCAAAGGGTATGCCAAGATATAGAAAAGCAATTTCTATATGGATGCAAAAGAGATTCGGGGTTTGCCTTGACCCGGAAACAGAGGTTGTCGCTTTAATAGGTTCAAAAGAAGGCGTTGCCCATCTTTGTATGGCATACCTTAATCCGGATGATGTAGTACTCGTATGCAATCCGAGTTACCCTGTTCATTTTAACGGTGTAGTTTTAGCAAATGGCAAAATCCATTATATGCCGTTATTAGAAAAAAATAAGTACCTGCCTGACTTAAAGTCAGTTCCTGAAAATGTTGCAAAAAAAGCTAAAATAATGTTCTTAAATTATCCGAATAATCCGACAGCCGCAGTCATAGAAGACAGGGGATTTTTAAAGGAAGTAGTTGATTTTGCAAAGAAATATGAGATTCTTCTTGTCTATGACAATGCCTATTCTGAAGTAACCTTCGATGATTATGTCGCCCCTTCGATTTTTGAGATAGACGGCGCAAAAGACATCACTCTGGAATTTCATTCATTTTCAAAGACATTTAATATGGCCGGCTGGCGGGTAGGCTGGGCTTGCGGCTCGAAAGAACTTCTTGCACCCTTAGAAAAATTCAAATCTTTCCTTGATTACGGTGTGCCGACATTTATACAGCTTGCTGCATGTGCGGCATTAGAGTCTTCGCAGGATTGTGTTAAAGAACAGTGCCAGATATATAAAAGAAGAAGAGATAAAATAGTTGACGGGCTAAACGAACTTGGGTGGGAAACCGATACCCCTAAAGGGACCATGTATCTTTGGATAAAACTGCATGAAAAGTTCAAGGCTATGGGGTCTATGGCTGTAGCTGAAGCCTTGCTAAAGGAAACCGGGGTTGCTCTGTCGCCGGGCACAGGTTTTGGAGATTACGGAGAAGGTTATCTCAGGATGGCCTTAGTTACTCCAGACAACCGGCTGCATGACGTACTTTTACGGCTAAAAAAATTCACTAACAGCAGGTAAATATTTAGGAAATTCAAAATGCAAAATGAAAAATGTAAAATTAAGGTGTCCGTTGTGGCGGACTTATTAAAAATAATCCCGACTTGGCGGGATACAACAATTTTGCACTTTGCAATTTTCATTTTGCATTTAAATTAGGTCGCTTTTAGCGCCCCTAACTTAAGGAGCTATTGGCTCCTGGCGGAAGGAACTCCAAATGAACGAAAAAGTAAAACTAGGGCTGATAGGCTGCGGGACCGTTGGGCAAGGTGTATTGAAGATACTTGAAAAAAATAAAAAAGCGATAGAGCAAAGAGCCGGGGCCAATATCGAGATAAGCGGTATCTGTGACTTAAGGGAAGTTCCTTTAAAAAGCAGGGTTTATTGTACAAAAAATTATAAAGAGCTGGTCAATAACCCGGATATAGATATCATCGTGGAACTTATCGGCGGGTATGAACCCGCCAAAACGATAATACTTGAATCTTTGCGTGCGGGCAAGAATATAATAACCGCTAACAAGGCTGTGCTTGCAAAATACTGGGACGAAATATTTTGCGCGGCAAGAAGGTATAACAGGCTCCTATACTTTGAAGCTTCTGTTGCAGGAGCCATACCTGTTGTTCAGGTTATAAACGAAGGGCTTGCGGCAAACAAAATAGAAAAGATAAGCGGGATTTTAAACGGTACGTCCAATTACATACTAAGTGAGATGTCAAGAAGCGGCATAAGTTTTGAAGTAGCGCTCGATCTTGCCCGTTCAGCCGGTTTTGCGGAAGCAAACCCGTCCTTTGATATAAACGGGATAGATACCGCGCATAAACTCTCCATACTTTCCTCTCTTGCCTGGTCAAGCTGGGTCAAGCTGAAGGATATCGAGGTAACCGGTATTGCCGATATTTCAGCTGACGATATTTATTTTGTGCAGAAAGAATTTAACTGCGTAGTAAAACTCCTGGGCCTTGCCCGGTTAGTCAAGGGGAAATTGGAACTTTCGGTAGAGCCGTGCCTTGTTTCGAGAAAGAATACGTTTTCGAACGTGGAAAGGGAATATAATGCCGTGTTGATCCGCGCAGACTCAGCCGGAGATATTATATTGTACGGCAGGGGTGCAGGCCAGTTCCCGGCTGCAAGTGCTGTAGTCTCGGATATAATATTCCTTTCAAGGCATGTAGCTAACGGCACTGCAGGCAAGATCCCTTTTGTTTCGTACGACCCGTCCAGGAGCATGCCGGTACTTCCGGGAAATGAAAAAATAGCCAGTTACTATCTCAGGTTCAATGCGCTCGATAAGCCCGGAGTCCTTGCTAAGATCTCAGGTATATTAGGCAAGTATAATGTTTCTATAGCCACTGTATACCAGAAGGAACCGCTGCCAAGGCTCAGGAAAGCAGTTCCTGTTTTGATGGTCACTCATAAGATAAATAAAGGGAACTTAAATAAAGCCATAGAACAGATAGATAAACTCCCGATCATTATTGAAAAGACCGTGAAATTTAAGATAGAAGAATAATACCTCCTTAAATTCTAAATACTAAACTCTAAACCCTAAACAAATCCAAAACTCAAATAACCAAAACCAAGAAACAACAGGATTTTGTTCTTAACCCACCAAGTTCAAGTTGCTAGTGCAAAATTGACATGGTTTGTAGTGGGTTTG